>NZ_JASJFE010000325.1:0-4424 GCF_030067735.1 Microcystis sp. M53598_WE2
AGCAAAGATTGCCACTGTTTAAAACGAGTAATTGCCGGGGGAGAAGCCTTATCTTATGAACTCAATCAACGATTTTTTCAGCAGTTAAACTGTGAATTATATAACGCTTATGGACCAACAGAAGCCGCCGTTGATGCTACTGTCTGGTGCTGTCAGCCAAATTCCCAGTTAATTCCTATTGGACGTCCCATTGCTAATGCCCAAGTTTATATCCTCGACAGTTATCTCCAACCGGTTCCTATTGGTGTTGCTGGAGAATTACATATTGGTGGAATGGGTTTAGCGCGTGGATACCTCAACCAACCTGAATTAACGGCTGAAAAATTTATTCCTCATCCTTTTGCTCAGGGGAAATTATATAAAACCGGGGATTTAGCTCGCTATCTTCCTGATGGAAACATTGAATATTTAGGACGGATTGATAATCAAGTCAAGCTGAGAGGTTTACGCATTGAATTAGGAGAAATTCAGACAGTTTTAGAAACTCATCCCAACGTTGAACAAACTGTTGTGATTATGCGGGAAGATACCTTATATAATCAACGGTTAGTTGCTTATGTAATCAGAAAAGATACTTTATTAACTTCCCAGGATTTGCGTCGTTTCTTACAGCAGAAATTACCCGTTTACATGATCCCTTCTGCCTTTGTCATGTTGTCGGATTTTCCCTTAAATCCTAATGGGAAAATAGACGTTCATAAATTGCCTATACCGGATGAGACTTCTCTAGTTGAATCACCCTATTTAGCCCCCCGCAATTCAACGGAAACTATCTTAGTAAGCCTTTGGCAACAACTTCTACAAGCTGGCAAGATAGGGGTTAATGATAACTTCTTTGAGTTGGGGGGTCATTCCTTACAAGCTATGAATCTTATGGCTTTAATTTATGAAAAAATGGCCATAGAAATTCCTTTATCAATGATTTATGAAAAGCCAACAGTAGCCGAATTAAGCGATTATATTATCTATGCTCAAGAGATGAATATTCAACCGAAAGAACGCCCTTATGTGGTGTTTAATAAGGAGCAAGAAAAGGCCGTCTTTTTATTTCCCCCCGCCCTTGGTTTCGCTGCTGCTTATGCCAATTTAGCAGAGTATCTAACGAATTATGCTATTTATACTTTCCGGTATATTAGCGATGAATTAATGTTAGAAAAATACGCTGAATTAATTGAGGATTTGGCTCAGAATCAAGATATAAAATTAATGGGACATTCCGCCGGCGGATTTTTAGCGATGTTAATGGCGCAACAATTAGAAAGTCGAGGGAGAGTTGTTTCTGATGTCATTTTACTGGATACTTACAGAGGAGGACGTGAGGCTAAAAAAGCTGATATGTCAGAGATTCAAGAAGGGGTTGATGCTTTCTTATTAAATCCCAAACGTCAGGAATTAAGAGGTTACTTTTTAGAGAATCAAAAACTCCGCAATCGCACTTATAATCAAGTGTGGGAATACTTTAATTTTCTTTGGAATTCTGACTTAAAAAATGTACAAATTCAAGGGACTATTCATTTGATTCGTGCTGAGGGAAACTATGAAGCTCAAGATGATTGGACACAAGCAACAAAAGGGGAAAGAATCAATCATTATGCCACTGGTATTCATCGTGAAATGATTGATCCTCCTTATCTTCCCAAAAACGCTCTGATTATTAATAGTATTCTCAACCCAAAACAGTCGTAACCGTTGAGGGGGGGGACGAAATCGGGCAATCTGAGAGACATGGATGAGCAGTACCTAGGGTCTGCTGAAAAAGTTTTTTCAGCAAACCCTAATTAATACCAATCATCCATCGACCGGAAAATTGAGGCATCGGGGAACACAGTTGGATTACCACTTGCGTCGATTTTTTGCCGTAATTCTCGCAATTGTTTATTCCCGATGAGAAAATCACTTTCTACTAATTGATAGGGCAGTACATTATTATCTAAAGCATACACTGCCGTGATGCCGGCAGCTACCCCAGAGGACCACTCGAAGGAATGGACACGATAGGCGGCCGCGGCAATATGACTGAGAGCGATACTTTTACCCGCTATCAGTAAATTATCGATTTTTTGGGGAATTATAGCCCTTAAAGGTATCTCAAAAGGATAAGCTTGGCCCTGTCCCTGTCTTTCTCCTGCTTTTTCTGTATTACCCGGTTTTTCGGGGGGATGTTCCGTCATGCAGGGATGAAAATCAATCGCATAGTGACCGATACCGACGGAATCGGGGTAAATGGTAGAGCGCTTGCGTTTAACGGCCTGATCGGGGGATAATGTGCCATCAAGTACGGAAAATCCCTCTAATCCTGCCAAGGTGGCAATTAAGCGCCGATATTCTGCCGGAGAAAGATTTTGACGATAGAAATCGCTTTGAAAATTTTGTCGGGAAATATCGATTTCTGTGACGGTAAAACCAGCGGGGAAAGTCAGGGAAGGACGACCGATAATCCGTCTTGCTTCCCGAATATAGGGATATTTTGACAAACCGTGGGCAGTACCCATGGGAGAATCAAAACCGGAGAGATAACGGTTATTCAAATGGGGAACTTTTACCCCGTCCCCTAACTGGGAATCGGTGGTTCCTTCTACTAACCAATAATAGTAGGAAATGGCGTGTTCTTCGCCCCTCGCGAGGGTTTCGGTGCGTAATCCTCCCATCCATCCCCCCGGAGATAACTGTCCTAGCTGTTGCAACTGTTCACGGGTGTAGATAAAGTTATCCTTAGCAGTACCCGGACGGTAATCATTTCCCCAGGTCCAATTCTGCATGGAAATATCCCCCGGGACGGGTTCGGTAAAAGTAATTCCCCCAAAGGTTTTCTCTTTACCCAGTTGCGGACTCCAAATACGACGATAGGTGAAAACTAGGTCAAAATCGGCTAATCGCGGCAATTCATAGCTAAAATAGGGGGCATAGCGTTCATAATAAACGGGTTTCTCGTGGGTTTGTGGTTTTTCTGTTTCCTCCATGGCGAAGGTATAGGTAAAGCCTTGGGTACAGTAGGGGTCTCCAGTGACGCTAGAGGAAGAAGGTTCGAGATAACTGCGCTTATCGACACCTAAACGGTAGGGAATATCTGATAATCCGATTATTTCCCCGGTTTCGGTCGCTTCAATCACATACCAATCTGCTAATTGATTCGGTTGGGAGGATTTGGGGACAAAACGGAGGATTTTCTTATCAAAACGGGGAGAATTTTCGTAGCGATAGATATCCTCCATTTTTTGCGATAAAAACTCGGTATTTAGGGGAGGAGTACCTTTTGCGGGACTATGTTGAATAGCAATTACACTGGTAATCTGTTGACCAGTGCCGCGATTGGGTAAAGTTTCAATATTTAATTCTTTGACTACCGTGGAGGGAAACCATTTCAGGGTTCCTTTGCCTTTTTTGGCAGCGTCTTCTAACTGTTGAAATAATAATTTATGTCCATCAAAAGGCAAAAAACAAGACCCGCTTACCCAACATTCTCCGGGGTTGCGTTTCCCGTAATGCTTTCTAATTCTTTCCCTAAATTCTAGATAACCTTTCGGGAAAAATAATTTTTCTCTTTGTGTCCGTCTTTCATCTAATGCGGAGGTTCCCTGAGAAGATATCTGTCCCCCCACCCAGTCGGTAATCTCGGTTAAACAGACGGTTTTTCCTAATAATAAAGCTTCGTAGGCCGCACCGGCACCGGCTAAACCACCACCCACCACCAGAATATCACAGCCGACGGTTTTATCCAGTTCTCGCGGGGGGGCAGCTAGGGTAAGGGGAGTGAAAGCTTGTAGGAGAAATAATCCCAGAGAGAGGGATTTAAGAGGAGTAAAGTGATGATTGAAAATTTTAGGGGACATTATTGACAAATATCAATGTTATGGCTGATAGTTTCTTCTTTCCTTGAAGAAGAAGCCAGAGCATCTGTTCCTGAAATCCTGATGGTTTTTTTGGGGGATATTGAGAACTTTGTAGCTTGATGCTGGCTTTTGAGAGATTATACACCGTCAAGCTGACAATCGATCGCTTTTCCGGAAATGTTTTGACACAATAGAGATATCCTGATTCTGTCTCATTCCCTTTGTTATTCCCTGTCATCCTTGCTAAGTTAAATTCAAAACAAACCCGGGTAAGACATCTTCCCCGGATAAAATAGCAGGTAAATTAATAATTTCCCCATCGCTATTTAGTCGGTAGATTTCCACCTGCTGCTGTTGAGGATTAATCAACCAACCCAAACGTAAACCACTGGCTAAATATTCGCGCATCTTTTCGCGTAAAGAGGTTAAGGCATCGGTACGAGAACGTAATTCAATCACAAAATCAGGACACAAAGGTGGGAACTTTTCTCGCTCTTCTGCGCTCAAAGCTTCCCATCTCTCCCGTTTTATCCAAGCAACATCAGGAGAACGATATCCTCCATTTGGTAAACGAAAAATTGTCGAAGAACTAAA
>NZ_JASJFE010000301.1:0-3477 GCF_030067735.1 Microcystis sp. M53598_WE2
CACAAGTAAAAAGCTTTCTCCATTTAACCCCGGATTTAGCCCTCGCACAAGCCCAAAAAGTGGACGAGAAAATCGCCAGGGGTGAATCGCTGCATCTGTTAGCAGGTATTCCCATCGCATTAAAAGATAATCTCTGCACCAAGGGTATCCCCACCACCTGCGCTTCCCGGATTTTAGAGAATTTTGTCCCCCCCTACGAGTCCACCGTTACCCAAAAATTACGGGATTTAGGAGCAGTTATCGTCGGTAAAACCAATTTAGACGAGTTTGCTATGGGTAGTTCCACAGAAAACTCCGGTTATCACGTTACTGCTAATCCCTGGGACTTATCCCGGGTGCCGGGAGGCTCTTCGGGGGGGTCGGCTGCGGCTGTGGCCGCTCAAGAATGTGTGGTCGCCCTAGGATCGGATACGGGGGGATCAATTCGTCAACCGGCTTCATTTTGTGGCGTTGTCGGGCTAAAACCGACCTATGGCTTGGTTTCTCGCTTTGGTTTGGTGGCTTACGCTTCTTCTCTCGATCAGATCGGTCCCTTTGGTCGTACCGTAGAAGATGCGGCGATTTTATTACAAGCGATCGCAGGTTACGATCCCCAAGATTCTACCAGTCTCAATCTGCCGATTCCCGACTATAGCCAATTCCTGAAAACCAGTTTAAAAGGGCTAAAAATTGGCGTAATTAAGGAAACTTTCGGGGAAGGTTTGGATCAGGTCGTTGCCGAGGCAGTTAATCAAGCTTTAGCGCAGTTAAAGGCCCTTGGTGCTACGATTAAAGAGATTTCCTGTCCCCGTTTCCGTTACGGATTGCCCACCTACTACATTATCGCCCCCTCGGAAGCATCGGCGAATTTAGCCCGTTACGATGGGGTTAAATACGGTATTCGGGAAGATGCCGATAGTTTGATTGATATGTACACTAAGACTCGCGCTCAGGGTTTTGGTGCGGAAGTCAAGCGCCGGATTATGTTGGGAACCTACACCCTCTCGGCGGGTTATTATGATGCTTATTACCTCAAAGCACAAAAGGTGAGGACTTTGATCAAAGAGGATTTCGATCGAGCTTTTCAATCGGTAGATGTGTTAGTTTCTCCCACTTCACCGACCACAGCTTTTAAAGCCGGGGAAAAAACGGCGGACCCTCTGAGTATGTATTTATCGGATTTAATGACTATTCCCGTCAATTTAGCCGGTTTACCCGGGTTAAGTCTTCCCTGCGGTTTTGATGGGCAAGGTTTGCCGATTGGTTTACAATTAGTGGGTAATGTGCTGCGCGAAGATCAATTATTTCACGTCGCCCACGCCTACGAACAGGCCACCGATTGGCACAAACGTCAACCATCTTTTACAAATTGATACAATTGCTGGTGGCTATCTTTTGCTGGTAAGTAGTCGTGCAAAATTAATTTCCTAGTGAAGATAGGCAAGAGGCACTCTTGCAAGAGGCAAGAGGTGTTTAGATATGTGTAATTAATTTTGCTTAGGTACTTAGCCATCAAGTAAAAATCAGCAACACTGAAAATGTCTCAAGTCTTCTCTTAATTGGGGACAATTTGCCAAAAAAGCGTTTACCTCATCATCCCATTCTAAGTTGAGCGGCAGCCGCCAAACTTTGGCTTTTATAAATCACTTTGGTAAGGTCGAATCCAACACGGTGTTAGCTTGCTCCAACGTTTTGCCGTAACCAATTGGTAAAGGCAACACGTTCTAATTCACCAGAGGCTAAAGCTAAAATGACTCGTTCTTGCTCATCTACAAAAGCATTAATCTCCAGTCCATTCAACACCAGAAATGTTTCCATTGCCCCATGACCAGTGCGCTTGTTGCCATCAAGAAATGGGTGATTCATCACAATTGAAAATCCCAAAGCTGAAGCTTTATCAACAATTGTCGGATAAAGATCCTGCCCGCCAAATGTCATGCGTGGTTGAGCAATAGCAGACTCTAAAGAACCTAGGTCACGAATACCCATAGCTCCTTGGGACTGTTGAATAATTTGATGATGTAAATCGAGGACTTCCACTAATGTTAGATAGCGTATCATGCTAAACGACGATAAAGTTCAGCGTTTTTCTTGAGTACATAGCTTGATGCTTGAGTAAATTCGTTTTTAGGACCAACCAACCAATCTTCTATGCTGGCACTGAGTAAGTCTTCAGGGGAAACTTGGCTGTTCTGAGCTAACTGTTGTAATCGTCGAAACTGCTCATCTGAGATATTAACAGTAATGGAAGCCATTAAAAACCTCTCAATAGTCTAAATATTTAACATTATAACCTCAGTGAGATCTTCCTCTATCTCCACCAAACGGACTTAAGCAACAACTGGCAGGGAGTAGTTATTTATCCTCGGCGTTCAGTGGAAAGCGTAGAGACTGCTTGTTATGGGGAGTTAATCAACTCCAGCAGGATTTTACGTTTTTATCTCGAGGAATTAAGGGAAGGGGAATCCCTGGGAATATCAATGTTACAGTTAATTGTAGCACCAACCGCCAGAGCGATCGAGCAAGGAAAACAATTAATTCCACGGATTAGACAAGAATTACCTAATCTCAAACAACAGCAAGAACTTTTAGAATTGATAGAGACAATCTTGGTTTATAAGTTACCCCAAGTCAGTAGAAAGGAGATAGAAGCGATGTTTAGTTTAAGCGATTTAAAACAAACTAAAGTGTATCAGGAAGCTTTAGAGGAAGGTAGAGAGGAAGGTAGAGAGGAAGGTAGAGAGGAAGGTAGAGAGGAAGGCCGACAAGAAGGTGAATTAGCGGCAAAATTAGCCTCTATTCCTCGTTTATTGGCCTTAGGATTAAACTTTGAACAGATAGCACAGGCTTTAGAATTAGAAATCGAACAGGTTAGACAAGCAACTCAAGGGGAATAGGAAAAGTTCAAACTTTGACAAATTGATACAATTGCCGGTAGCCATCAAGTAAAAATCGGCAACACTGAAAATCCCGCCAGCTTTCTCTTAATTGGGGACAAGTTACCGAAAAAGCTTTTACTTCGTCATCTAAAATAGAGGTCTCTTTTTGAGTTTAATTGTGTGAAAACTGACAGTATTTTCTATCAACTCTTACAAAGATTTCCCGCTTGTTTCTTTGATTTGTTGAACCTTCCCCCCGAAACCGCCAATTCTTATCAATTCTCCTCGGTGGAAGTTAAACAATTGTCCTTTCGTCTCGATGGAGTCTTTTTGCCTGATACACCCAATCAGCCTATTTATTTCCTAGAAGTACAATTTCAGAAAGATAATAGGTTTTATTCCCGTTTCTTCAGTGAAATCTTCCTCTATCTCCACCAAACGGACTTAAGCAACAACTGGCAGGGAGTAATTATTTATCCTCGGCGTTCAGTGGAAAGCGTAGAGACGGCTCGTTATGGGGAGTTAATCAACTCAGGCAGAATTTTACGTTTTTATCTCGAGGAATTAAGGGAAGGGGAATCCCTGGGAATATCAATGTTACAGTTAATTGTAGCACCAA
>NZ_JASJFE010000391.1:0-1926 GCF_030067735.1 Microcystis sp. M53598_WE2
ACAGCACGGGTTATGGTCTTTTGTCAAGGGGTAATACCAAATTTCTAAATCCATGACAGACATCCACGCTCGAATGCTTGCCAAGCCTGCATTCGTTGTGACGCAAATAAAGAAAAATGGTATAAGTCCAGTAATAGTTATAATTCCTATGTTGATGTTAACTTAGCACCCCACAGACAAGGTGCGTTACATTTTATTAAAGCACCAGGTAATAGCGGCGTGCTGCTACGCAGTGCCTTGGAAACCTCACTATCGTTCAACACTTCTCATCCATCATCCATCTTCTCTTTGCTGCCTCACGAGCTAAGTCGAACTTAATCTTGAACTTATTATTCTCCAGAATTTCCTGAATTGATCTAAGCTCATGATCCCCTAAATGGTCTGCTAAATAAGCTTCTATCAAAACCTCCACCAGTTGAGTAATAGTATCTTTCGGCATTTGAAGGTATTGCCGAATATAATCTATTGCCTTTCTATCATCGGTCAGCACTTTGCCACCGATACGTCTGGCAACAACAAAACAGGACAGTTCTGCATCACTCGCACGTTTTGATTGAGGGACGTTTGACATCTCAACTAAATCCTCGATCTCTAGAGGAAATGTTGTAATTTCACCATAATCAATTAGTTTTTTGTAATAATTTAAACTATCAGAATGTCCCTGCTCAAATTCTAATTGAACATACACTGTAGTAATCACAGAGTATCCAAGCAATTTAAGAAGATGAAAGCGATTAATGTACATGAAGTGAATAATCGCACAAGTATCGATAGATACTACGCCCATCATTAACTACTGACCTCCAAAAACGTTAGAAGTTCATTTAGAAGCTGATAACCATCTTCCAAAGGTAGCAGTAGCATATCTAGGAGCTTATGGTGAGTAATCTCTCCTCTTCTATATGCCTCTGTACACAAATCAATGAAATGCCAGGACAAACCTTGACGTATAATTTGTGCAGATTTACTTCGCATACCTGAAGATAGCGTTGGTGGAGTCTCAGGATCAAATTTCTCGTCATGTTTAATGACCAAACGTTTTTCTTGAATTAATTGATCTTGTAAAGCCTTATCGAGCCATTTAAGATCAGATAAACGGATAATTACCACTTGAGAACTGACTCGAAATCGTTCAGCAATTCGCCGAATGAGACTAACCCAAGCTTCGTAGCTTTCTGCGGGTGAGTAATCTGACTCAATTCTTTGTTTTGAAACTAGAAAGCTGCCTGCAAAACTATTGGCTCTCCACTCAAGTTCAGACCGAGCATTTAAAGATTTTAAGTATGTAACTTCCTGCCCTTCAGAAGAGTCAAATAAAGCATGACAGTACTCATGAGCGGCAGAAAAATTTTGTCGGTATAAATCATCAAGATAGTTGATGAGAATACAGTGACCAGCGACCGGATGGTTAATATATAGTCCGGATATATTTTTATTTTCTAATTGACGTTTGAATATATGAATGCCTTGATTTCTGATTAACTCAAATATATTTTCTACTGGCTGTTGCCCTAAACCCAAACGTTCTGTCTCCAAAGAAGCTGCTTCTTCACCTTGTCTTTTGAAGTAGCTATGATTAAACGGATATTGTGCGTAATTAGGAATTTTTGTAGGCTGACGCTGAAATACTTCCCTTTCTAGGAAATCTTCGTACTCACAAAGCCGAACAAATTCCTGAATAGCAATGCGATCGCTTTTGGAAAGGGCAGCGTTGCGACGAAACATTTCTTGAACTTGGGACTCTGCTGATGGGTAGTCGCCTGTAACGAAGTACCTGAAGTCACGGCGGTACATAACAGATAACAAGACCAACTGGTCGCCAGTAATTCTATTCCTGCCTTCTTCAATATCTAGATATTCGTGCAAACTTATTTGAAGACGCAATGCCGACTCTTGCGGAGCAATTAAAAGGCCTTCCCGCGCATC
>NZ_JASJFE010000855.1:0-3570 GCF_030067735.1 Microcystis sp. M53598_WE2
GGATGTCACTAGAAAATATCCCCAAGAATTAAGAAAAACTTTAGCAGCAATGTTGAAAGCCTTTCAGTTAGCTAAAAAAGAAAAAGCCGAAGTCAATGGCATTTTGGCTGGTTATGTCGCCCAAAAAATTCTACTAGGAGAATACGAAGAAGCTTGGCAATTTCTCCTCGCTAATTACGATAAAAACTCCGATTGGGGTCTCGATATCTATGGCGAAAGTACAGCGATCGGCAAATATCCAGACTTTCCCACTGCTCTAAGAGCTTTTCTCCTGAAAAATGGCTACTTAGGGTCTGCTGAAAAAGTTTGTTGGTGGGGGCAGGGTGTGGGGTGTGGGGTGTGGGGTGTAGGGTTTTCCCGATTTTGAGGTAGTCAGTTACCTAAAATTCAGGGAAAAAGTCCCTGAATTTTACCCGCGATCACTCCAATGGTCAGCACTTTTTGAGGGGAAAAAAGTCTAAAAACCTTATCCAACAATGTTTTTAGATTTATTCCAGCAAACCCTAAGTAGAGGCGATAAAATTCCATGTTCCAGGAGGGTTTTTTCGGCTGGTGGCAGTAAGCAATCAAACCAGAGAGGAGATTAAGGCAAAAATTAACAGAGCTACCGTGGCGGGAATGTTCAACGGAAGTTTCCCTTTGACAAAAAGCGACAACCTCTGCTGTGGCAGAATCTGTATGGGGGAACTTCCGCTAAAAACAGACAAATTTAACGGAGTTCGCGGTTCGGCATCACGCTTCGAGCGAGCGGCTGTTAATAGCCTTGAACTCAATCAACCTCCACCACCACAACCACCACCACCACAACCACCACAACCACCACAACCGCCACTGCCGCCGCCATCACTGCCGCTACTGCCGCCACAACCGCCGCTGCCGCCATCACTGCCGCCACTGCCGCCATCACTGCCGCCACTGCCGCCATCACTGCCGCTACTAGCAGCGGCTATGGGAGTCAGCATTTGATACAAGTCTGCTAAAGCCATATCCGCCATCAGAACTGTTGCTCCAAACAACGCAACCGCAAGTACAAGTTCAGAATCGCTGCTATTGGCTGTTTTTAAATGTTGTAAGCGATTTGTTAAATCATTAAAAATGATCTCTCCATAACGGCTGCGCTGACGCTGTGGTTTGACAAAAAACCTTGCTCCCAAAACTAGAAGCCCAAATATACAGATGAGAAGTAAACCAACTGGCTTATCGCGAGAAATTCCCACCGCCATTTTGCACAAGCCTATTCCTAGAAGAATAACCACAATCAATGATGGATAAATTTGCGCTTTCAATGCTTGGGCATCGCTCAGAAACAAACCAAGTTGTTCTAGGCGGGCACGAATGCTATCTTTCATTCCTGTAGACTTCCGGAAAACCTGTTCAATTGCCCCATCAGTGGCCAAAATATCTTGTGCAACCGCCTTTTCTACAGGATCGGCAATAGCATCGATCTTTCCTGTCACTACCAGTTTGCTTTGTGTTCTTCCAAATGGTGATTTTTCTTTTAATACCTCCACATAGCCTTGTTTTACCAAACTGGTGATTGCGGCCATAATCAGGCGATGATTGCCCCCCGCCAAGAAAGCTATCTCGTAAGTATTTAAATCAGGTTGCTGATTTATATTAGCGCTAACTAGGCACAGGGAAAAACGTAGCCAGGCTGCCAAAGCGATTCCCATCACTACTAGGGAAATATAGAAGGTTAAAAATTCCGGACCTGTAAAATTCATTGGGTTAGGAATTTGGGAGATTATCTGACAGCCAGTTATCATCAGTGAAAGGAAGGCTAAAAAGGTAAAGATGCCTATTTTTCGCAGTTGTGGTTTGACGGAGACTGTGAAATTAGGTTTTGACAAAACCCAGCTTTGTTGAGTATTGATCCGGATAAAATGCAAATCTCGCCCGAATCGGTCTTTGGGTTTAGGCCAAATATCTATTGGGGGAATATGTCCAAAAAACTGTTCGTAACTTTCTAGCGTCTTGCTATACCAACTGCCAAATTTTAATTGCTCGGATGAACCCCCACGAGTCGGCTCGTGATGTAATGTGGTTTGCAAAATTTTGGGACAGAACTCTTGCCAGTACAATCGCGTATAGGTCAGATGTAAATGCCAAACTTGATCGATTTGGTCGGATGGCGTGACCGGATGTCCTGCTGCAACGGCTAGAAATATAAACTTTTTGTATTCCTCGATCGCTCTCTGAGTATAGCCTAAGGACCAGCCGTTATCTTTTGCTAATCGTTGGCTGAAAGATAATTGACTATCTGGCCGATCCAAGGCAAATGCCTGAATTCTTTTGTATAGCTCTGTCTGTTGAAAGTTCATCGTCCCTAATGGGCTATCCATAAACCCGGCCTCCCGAAAAAAACTGTTTCTAGTCGTTTATTTAGGCCGAAGAGGCTTAACTATGGGTGAAGTTTAAATTTCTTTACAAAAAGCTGGATGCTAACTATCCCTCTTTCAACTGGGCAATAAGTCTCGGAAACCGAAAAGAAAGTTGAGGAAACTGACAGAACCGGTTAGGTGAGGATAAAATACCAGTGGTCGCTTTAATATCACCTGAATAGTCGGTTTTTTGTGTCTTTCCCGAGACTATCGGCTGCTACCACTGGTTTGCTGTTGTTTGTTGTTGTAATCCGAGGAAATATAGTTCTTGCGTTCCCAAGCGCCTGAACTGCATTTGTCTCTCTAGTAACAATTGTAACAGACAATACCCATTTTGTGTAAAAAAAAGTAAACAATTTGGTAAAAAATTATTTTTTGCGGTAATCTTCAACCCTCTGAGGACAGCCCCAGATTACCGTTTCCTGTTTGTAAACCACCATACCGGGCTTGGCGCCCTTGGGTTTATAGACGTATTTGGGACGGGTATAGACGACGGGAACCTGTTCACTATGGCGAGCGCGGCTATAATAAGCGGCGTAATCGGCGGCAAATTGCAGATCGGCGGCTTCTGGAACTGTACCGGGGGTTAAACGGAGTAAAACGTGACTACCAGCGATTTCTTGACTATGAAACCAGATATCGTAATCGCTGGCGCTACGAAAAGTTAGCCGATCATTTTGACGGTTATTTCTGCCAATCCATAATTCTACTCCAGAGGGAGTAGTAAAGCGCATGGGTTCGGATTCTTTGTTATTCGTCCGATTACGCTGGTAATTGCTTTCTAGATACTTCTGTTGAATTAATTCTTCTTGTATCTCGTCTAATGCGTCTAAATCTTCGCTGCCGCTATAATTTTCTAGTTGACTTAAACTCGATCGCACTTGTTCGAGATAATTAATTTCACTGACCACTTCCTCTAATAAAGGTTCCACCGCTAACCGCGCCCTTTTTAATTTCTGATGTTGTTTATAAAAATATTGGGCATTCTGCACGGGATTTCTTTCGGGATCGAGAGGAATAATTACAGGTGTTCCTGTCTGGAAATCCGCCAAACTAATGCTAGTCATTCCCTGCTGTATTTGCTGCAGATTGGCCATTAATAAATCCCCTTGCTCTTTATAGCGATCAGCATGAGCAGATTCTGCTAGTCTTGTTTGAAATCCCGCCGCTTTAGTTTGCAGTTTAGTCA
>NZ_JASJFE010000900.1:0-1620 GCF_030067735.1 Microcystis sp. M53598_WE2
GGTCAAGTCGTTCACAATCTAAATTTTCAACACCTAAAAAAGTTTCTAGGGCTTCTTTTAAGCAAGAATCAAGTTTTTCTAATTTTAAGACTAATAAGTCAATATTTCTGTCGGGGAAATTCGCAATCGCATAACCTTTTTCTTTCGGAAAATCAATGGAAGCGATATCAATGCCGAAAACTGGTTGCAATTCTTCTTCAAACCAGTCAAACTGCTTTCCATAAACAAATTTTTGAGACCAAAATTTTTTAATAATTTCATCCATTGTGATTAATCCTTCTTGATATTTTATGAAAAATTCAGGAAAAACAGATTGACAATGAATGACTTGAAAAAACCAAGAAATATTACGGGCGATGGGTTCTCGGACTCCAGTAATAATTTTAATATTTTTTTGATTTTTAATTTCCTCAATGTGTTCGCTTAAATATTTGGTCATACAGGAATGCCCAAAGGTAAAAGCATGATAATGTTTCTCCAGTTGCATTGTTTCCCAAATTTTTGAGAAATGTTCTGAATTCAGATTATGGATATGATAAATAGCTTGATTTTGCAGATGTTTTTTTAGGGTCAAATAGGTACTCATTGAACCGACTTTCCCCATTTGATAAACAAATATGACTGAAGAATTATTGAGAAGTTCTTGTTTTAATTTTCTTTCTGTATTCCACATATTAATCCTATTATTCATATAGGAATACACGGGAAAAAACTGTTTATCTGCGATGGGATAATAGTTAAGAGCTTGGTTTGAGAGTTTAGTTTGTGTGTTCATGATGCTTGTTGATGATGCTGGAGGGTTGAATTTAAAATGCTGACGAGGATAAACCACCATCGATGGGAATAGTAATTCCCGTTATATAACTCGCACATTCTGAAGCTAAAAATACAACGAGATTAGCAAATTCTTCAGTCGTACCAATTCGATTCATGGGAATTGTTTTTAGAATTCCTTCTCGGATTAAATCTGGGGTTGTTCCTTGCTTTTTGGCATAAATTTCTAAATATTCTCGATGTCTAGGGGTATCAATAACGCCGGGGTTAACACTATTAATTAAAACATTATAGGGGGCGGTTTGTCTAGCTACTGATTTGGTAAAATTCATTAAAGCTGCATTGACAACACCCGATTTAACTAAACGAGGAGATGGCTCTTTTCCCGATGTCCCAATGATATTAACAATTCTTCCCCAATGTTGTTTTTTCATAATCGGTAACACTAAATTGGTTAAGCGAATATAACCCATTAATTTTCCTTGAAAAACGTTTAACCAATCTTCATCGGAAAGGTTTTCAATTAAATTATCAGCAAAGTTAGCTCCTTCAGAATTATTTACTAAAATGTCAATTTTGCCATATTGATTTAAAGAGTCCTGTATTAATTGTTCAGAATCTTGAGCTTGATGGACATCAGCCACTAAACGCAGAATTTCTTGGACAGGATAAGCTTGAGCCAGAGATTGATAAGCTTGTTCTAAGCGTTGGGAATTGCGACCACAAATAATTAAGTGACAGCCTTCTTCTGCTAATTTTTCAGCAATGGTAAACCCAATTCCCGCACTACTTCCCGTAATCAAAGCCACTTTATCTTTTAATCCTAAATCCATAAACTTTGTCCTA
>NZ_JASJFE010000196.1:0-2687 GCF_030067735.1 Microcystis sp. M53598_WE2
AGTCTTGATCATCCATACTTTTGCTAATAAACATAGCCAAAGTATAGATGATTTCCTGACCTAAGATCACATTTTATTCTTTTTTCCACTTCCATCTAAGAATTGAGAAAAAAGCCCAACCCTCCATGATACCATAAAAAAATTATGCAAGAGGTCTATTGGAGTTTTAAGTAGATAGTGTTAAGTGAAAACTTCGGCACTTTATTTTCACTGATTACTGGTTACTGGTTACTGTTCACTGATCACTGATCACTGATTCAAGCCTGACAGCGATAAAATTAAGTTAGATTAGGAATATCCCGACTGAATCCTCATTGCTAAGGAGATAGCGTATCGATGCCTGCCGCAGATTATAAAGATTATTATGCCGTTCTGGGAGTAGGTAAAACTGCCAGCGCTGAAGAAATTAAAAAAGCTTTTCGTAAATTAGCCGTCAAATATCACCCCGATCGCAATCCTAACGATAAAAGCGCCGAAGAACGTTTTAAAGAAATTAGTGAAGCTTACGAAGTCCTCTCCGATAGCGAAAAACGCCAAAAATACGATCAATTTGGACAATATTGGCAACAGGCTGGGCGATCAAATTGGCCGGGTGGTAATCCGGGGGTTGACTTCGGTTCGGCCGGTTTTGACTTTAGCCAGTACAGCACCTTTGATGATTTTATCAATGAACTGCTCGGTCGCATGGGCAGCCCCGGCGGTACTCGCCCCCGTTCCCATTCCTACGGTACTCCGGGGGGAGGATTTGGCGATTTTAGCAATTTTAACGACTTTGCCGGCGCTCGTACTGCACCGCAATCCGTCACTTCTGGTATCTCCACCGCTAAACTGCGTCTGACTTTTGCGGAAGCTTTGCGAGGAGTACAAAAACGGGTTAATTTAGCCGGAGAAATGATCGATATCAAAATCCCCCCAGGAACTAAAACCGGTAATCGTCTCCGGGTACGGGGGAAAGGACTAATCGATCCCTTGAGTAAACAACGGGGAGATCTATTTCTCGATGTGGAATTAGAACCCCATCCTTTCTTTGCTTTTGAAGGCGATAATTTAACCTGTGAAGTCCCGATTACTCCCGATGAGGCGGTTTTAGGCACAGCGATCGAAGTTCCTACCCCCGATGGCCTGGTGACGGTAAAAGTTCCCGCCGGTATTCGTTCCGGTCAATCCCTGCGCTTACGAGGCAAAGGTTGGATCGATAATAAAGGACAACGCGGCGATCAATTAGTCAAAATTGTCATCGATACTCCCAAAGAATTAACGGCGATCGAACGGGAATTATACGAGAAAATTAAATCTCAGCGTACCACCGATCCCCGTCGTCATCTCAGACAGGTGCAAATTTAGTCCCTATATCTTAATAGTGAGGTACGAAGTCTTCGTTTTGGGGAGACAGGAGACAGGATCAGATTAGCCTATACTTCATCTTTCTGAGAAAAGCTCTATCAGTTATCAGTGGTTACTGATTGGTCACTGTTTACTGTTTACTGTTTACTGATCACTGTCTCTGGGGTTTATCCTTGGCTAGAATTTAACCTTACTAGCCAACCAATTAGTAATTAATTTGGGGCTATTTTTCTTCACCCAATAGAGAGCATAAATTCTGAAGATAGGCTTAGAAAAACGAGCGATCGCTTTCATGATAAAATTTAAGTGACGACTATGAAACTTTTTATTAATTAAATTTAACGAACCCACATCGTAAAGACAGTCGATGATAATTCTAAAAGTCGTTTCCTCTCTTTGGAATAAACTATCTATTAACAATAGCACTTCCTGAATCCGTTGCTGTTTAAGCTGTTCCTCTTCGGAAACAGCCGAGAGAATCTGCTGCTGCTTAGATAATTTACTATCCGATGGGGTTAACATGATATGGTCGCCGAAAAATTAACTTGTTTTGATTTTATCCCTATTTGCCGATTTTGCAAGACCAAACCCCCCATCTATCCCCATTTTTACGATAACACGGATCATTACTGGTCTTTCCTCTCCCATGCCGTCTTGACTGTCATTGCTGTGATTGTGTCATGGACTATGATTGAAGTGATCACTGTTTACTGATTAAGGAAAATAGGGCAGAATAAAATTATGAAAGTTAAAATGAGGACTGAATCATGAATGATCCCTTAACCACAAGTTTACTCGTCAATTTAGCAGTACAGGAATTTATCAAGTCTGGTACAGGAGAACTGGCTAAACGTTTTACCACTGAAGCAATTTCTAAAATCCCCATATTGTGGGAAAAAATCAAACCCCGATTAACAGGAAAATCAGCTAAGGTGGATGACGCATTAGCTAGGGTAGAAAATGGAGATAGTACGGTGATTGAAACGATTACAAAAAATCTCGATGTGGTGTTAGATGAAGATCGTGATTTTGCCGAGGAATTACGAGTTTTAGCTCAGACTATCCAAGCGGGGAAAATTCAAGATAATAGTAGTATGGTTCAAAATAATTCTGATAATGCCAAAGGTTGGCAGACAAAAGTTGAAGGAGGAACAGCTTACATTGGAGAAAATCATATTAATCAAGCACAAACTCCTAAAAACTAAATTAAGGCCGATGATTTATGTAGCTAGACACAATTAATTATACATATCTAACCACCTCTTGCCTATTCCAACTAAGAAGTTAATTTTATCCTATTACTTATGAGTGACTTAATTACCCAACTTTGCCAAATTATAGCC
>NZ_JASJFE010000690.1:0-8838 GCF_030067735.1 Microcystis sp. M53598_WE2
TCAGTGGAATTAAATATAAGATGAACGTAGGTTGGGTTGAAGCATGAAACCCAACGCCTGCATGGGTTACGCTACCGCTAACCCATCCTACCAATAATTGTGCCTCCCTACTTATCAGGTGTGAGTTTACTGTTTACTGGTTACTGTTTGCTGCGGGACAAAGAGAGGCTAATTGACAGGAAAAACAAGCGGGATTTCTTGCTTTACAAACCGCCCGGCCGTGGTAAATAATACTAATAGAAAAAGTTTCCCAATCCGGTTGAGGTAGTAAAGCCATTAAATCCCGTTCAATTTTCACCGGATCGTTATTAGTAGTTAAACCCAAACGATTACTTAAGCGCTTAACGTGGGTATCTACTGTCACCCCCTCAATAATCCCGTAAGCGTGAGCGAGTACCACATTAGCCGTTTTTCTAGCTACCCCGGGTAAAGTTAATAAT
Organism: Microcystis sp. M53598_WE2; assembly: GCF_030067735.1. Taxonomy (NCBI): domain Bacteria; kingdom Bacillati; phylum Cyanobacteriota; class Cyanophyceae; order Chroococcales; family Microcystaceae; genus Microcystis; species Microcystis sp. M53598_WE2. Next base: position 441 of record NZ_JASJFE010000690.1, read on the forward strand.
TCCCCCATTGTCTTGGGTACTTCCCCCTGAAAATCCTTGAGGATTTTTTGACAAGCACCCTGAATATTTTTAGCTTTATTGCGATAGAATCCCGTGGAACGAATCAGGGTTTCTAACTCCTCTCGCTCGGCAAAAGCTAAGGATTTAGCATCGGGAAAACGGGCGAATAAAGCAGGCGTCACCTTATTTACCCGCTCATCAGTGCATTGTGCCGAGAGAATAACTGCCACCAATAACTGCACGGGAGTTTGATAATTTAAGCTACAGGTTGCCTCTGGATATAATCGCTTTAAGTTGCTTAAAATCTCTAGGGCGTGCAGTTGAGGTTCAGTTTTTTTTCGAGGGGCCATCACTGGAATAAATCCTGAAAAACTGCTAGGTTAGCCGTGTCGCGCACGATTAAGAAAACTCCTAATCCTAAGAGTAAAACTAGACCTGTTTGCATGATGTTATCTTGCAGTTTAGTCGGGAGAGGTTTACCTACCAAAGCCTCGATTAATAAAAATACTAATTGACCGCCATCAAGAGCAGGTAAAGGCAGAATATTAATTACCGCTAAGTTAATACTAATTAGGGCGGCAAATTGAAAAAGATTACCCGCATCATTACGAGCGATTGCCGCTCCATATTCGACAATTTTAACCGGTCCTGCTACCTGTTGAACACTGTCTTTAAAGTTACTAACTAACTGCCCAAAACCTTGAACGGTTAATACAATTAATCGTTGAAATTCACCCGCACCTAAGCTAAAAGCTTGACCAAAATTATCGGCTTTCAGGCGAGTTTCTTCACCGTTGGGAGCCAATCTCACCCCAATTTTACCCTGACCATCACTTCCCAATTCAGGAGTAACGATTAAATTGATCGTTTCTGTGGGGCGTTTGATGGTTAATTTTAGGGGTTGATCGGGGGAAGATTGAATAATGTCACGGAAGTCAATAATGGCATTTTGAGAAGCACCAAGGGGCTGATCATTGATAGCGAGAACAATATCCCCCGCTTGCATTCCCGCTTGTTTAGCGACCGAATTTTCAGCAGTGAAAACTTCAGGAATAATTACCCCTTCTTGATAGTTAATTTGGGGAAACCCCACGGTAGCGACTTGGGTAACAAGCAAAAAATAGGCAAAAATTAAATTAGCAATTACTCCCGCACTAATGACGATAGCTCGATCGAAAACAGGACGATTGCGTAATAAATCAGGGTCGTTATTGGGAATTTGACTATCGGGATCGTCATCGGGAAAACCAACGTAACCCCCTAAAGGAATGGCGCGGAGGGCGTATTCCGTTTCTTTACCTTGATATTTAGCTAAAGCTGGACCAAAACCGATGGAAAAGCGATTAACATGGATAGATTGCCAACGAGCAGCGGCAAAATGACCCAATTCGTGAACGACAATTAATAGGGCAAGTACACCGATCGCTATTAAAACTGACATGATGATCAAATTATAATGACTTAGCTTTTGTTTATTGTAAGCGATCCTCTTGGATAGATTTCAAAAAATCTGGAGTTATCGCTAATTTTTCGATCATTTATGATAGAAGTGATCTTAACTGCCTAATCTGACCTAACGGAGAGCGATCGATGCCTTTGAGTGAGCGCGCCCAGCAATTAATCCCAAAAGCGAGAATCATTAGTTTCGCTAATTGGCCCTATCAGCAAGCAGCGATCGCTATTTGGCAACAAGCGGATGAGCAAAATCGCTATCTCAGCGATAGCGATTTAGATACTATCGTCAATTTAGAGCCTGATTTACTTGTTTCTAGTCAACAAGCTCGAAAACTGCGGGATAATGCTAATTTTATCGTCGATAACGCCCGTCAGACTGTCTTCAGCCAATTTCCTACCATTCTTCAACCCGGGGGCGATCTTTATCCACCCCACCGCGCCGAAGCTTGTTGGCGTGATTTCTGGAACTTTTTACGCTGTATTACCTACGGTGTCGTCGGACAACAGATTCCCTATACCAGTGCCGAGGGATTGGAAAATATGCGTCTTCTTTACCAAGAATTGCAAGTACCATTAGGGGCGATGATTTCGGGTTTAGAAGCTTTAAAAGCATACAGTTTAGCGTATTTTAGAGACCCAGAAAAAACCGCAATTACTCCCTATTTTGATCACTTAATTACGGTTATGAAAAAGTTTTAAAACTGCGGCATTTAATCTGTGTTAAAATAATAAGGCCAACGGTTGAAAATGCCGCTCACTGGGGTGAAAACTCCGTTGAAACCCTGAAATCATCGGCGCGGGTGAGCCTCTTGGAACCAGCAAAAACCTTGAGCGATCGCCAAGCGGGTCGAGGTAGTTTATAAAATAAGGGAGATTCTATGGATGCCAAAGCGAAATTATTAGAATTGATCGCTGGTAGAAATCGTGGACTCCTGGCCACGGAAAGCGACCGCGTGCGGATTTTAGCGGCGATCGAACAATTGGAGGATCACAATCCCCATCCCCATCCCCTCGAAGTTAAACAACTATTAGGGGGCAATTGGCGTTTGCTATTCACCAGCAGCCGCAACATTCTGGGAATAGATCGCCTACCTTTTTTGCAATTAGGGCAAATTTATCAATATCTCGACCTGAACAAGGCCAAACTCTACAATATCGCCGAAATTATCGGCGTACCTTGGCTAGAAGGGGCAGTAATCGTCTCCGCTACCTTTGAACCCACATCCGAGCGTCGGGTAATGGTCAAATTTGAGCGCTCGATCCTCGGTCTGCAACGTCTTCTCAATTATCATTCTCCCCAAGAATTTATCGAAGCGATCGAAAGTGGCAAAAAATTTCCTCCCCTCGATTTTTCTTTCAATAATCGCCAACAAACAGGTTGGCTCGATATCACCTATCTCGATGAAGATCTCCGCATCGGCCGCGGCAGCGAGGGCAGCGTCTTTATTCTCGCTAAGGAAAAAACCTAACTTACAGAGCTATTCAGGAGACTCCGAGACTCCGAGACAGCTTTTATGTATTCTCCCCACTACCCCACCTCCCCACTTGCTGCTCCCTTGCTCCCTTGCTCCCTTGCTCCCTTGCTCCCTTGCTCCCCCAGATGAATGCCCCGATCGGTTAGAATCAGAATATGGAAAAAAAATTATTTATTTTCGGGAACCTTTACTGAATTCTCCCGTCCTCAAGCTCTGAGTGAGGAGTTTATATCCCTAGAGGAAATCCCATGAGTCAATCGATTCCAGCATCTTGGTCACTTGAGGCCAAAAAGTCTCAAAACCCCGTGTCCCCTGACAAACTCTCCAACTACGATCTAATTGCACGCTGTCAGGAAGGGTGCCAGCCCGATCGAGCAGCTTTTGCGGAACTGCTGCGGCGCTATCAAGCTCATATTGATAAATTACTCTATCATTTGGCTCCCGATTGGCAAGATCGCGCTGATTTGGCTCAAGAGGTCTGGATTCGCGTCTATCGCAATATTAACCGTCTCCATGAACCCCTCAAGTTCCGCGGTTGGTTAAGTCGCATTGCCACTAATCTTTTTTACGACGAATTGCGGAAACGCAAGCGGGTTAATCACCCCATTTCCCTCGATGCTCCCCGGCGCGTGGAAGATGGCGAAATCGATTGGGATATCGAGTCCGATTACCCCAGTCCCGATGAACATCTCACCACCCACGAATTCTACGATCAATTACAGGCGGCGATCGCTGATTTACCAGAAGCTTTTCGGACAACTATTATTCTGCGAGAAATTGAAGGCATGGCCTACGAAGAAATTGCCGAGATGACGGGAGTTTCTTTAGGAACTGTTAAATCCCGCATTGCTCGCGCTCGCGCTAAATTACAATCTGTTTTACAGCCCTATTTTACGGAAGGCTAAATAAAATTGTGGTGATTCGGCACTAACGGTCGAAATGAGGAGTCGTTAAATTTAACTAGCTCCGTGCTGGTAAAAAGTGATTGTATACCGATCGCTTCTGGTCGAGGTCAACCATGAATAATTATCAACCCGAAGACGTTCAATGGATCAAGTCTTTGTTACGTCACGATGACAGCGATTCCAACTCCGCAACCGAGGATATTTTATTCTTAGATGAGGATAACGAAGAAGCTCATCGTTTCGATTTAATTAGCGCCTATATTGATAACGAAGTAACGGTAGAGGAACGGAAGCTAGTTCAGCATTGGTTAGACCATGATGCTGCCGCTAAAAAACTCTATCAGCAGCTCTTGGGATTACAAACTAATTTAAAGCAAATTCCCGTACCGGCTACTATGGCCAGCGACCGATTAGCAGAACAGGTGTTCAGAAAAGTCGATGGTCAGCGTCGTCGGCAATATTATGTTTATGGTGGCGCAATTTTCACCGCTATGGCGATCGCTGTTGGCTCCTACTTCGTCTCGGGACGCAATGATCCCCTCTCCCAAATGGCGAGCAGTCCGAGCAGTATTAGCCAAGAGGGAGACCATTTGATGATTGCTCTTAACCATCCGATTATGGAGATTCCCGCAACGGAACAGCCAAAAGAGAATGGCCAAAGGTAAGGTCTATTGAGATAAATGCCAGCATTCTCGTGCGATCGCCCAATCTTCCGCCGTAGCAATTACCATCACGCGTACTTTAGATGTCTCGCTGGCGATATCCTCATCCCGGGGACGAGCGGCATTTTTAGCTAAATCTAACTCTAAACCGAAAAAAGACCAGCCTTGACTGGCTTTTTCCCGTACTAAAGCTGAATTTTCGCCGATTCCTGCCGTAAATACCAACACATCCAACCCCTCCAGAGAAGCAATCATCGATCCGATTAAACTTTTCAGACGATGAATATACATCTCAAATGCTAATTTTGCCCTCTCGTTGCCTTCGGCCATCGCCGTCGTAATTGCCCGCATATCCCCAGAAATACCAGAAATTCCCTTTAAACCCGATTCTTTATTGAGTAAACTATTTAAACTATCGGGATTATATTGATATTCTCGCTCTAGATAAATCAGAATCCCTGGATCGATCGAACCGCTGCGGGTTCCCATCATCAATCCCTCTAGGGGAGTAAATCCCATAGTAGTATCGATACTTTTACCCCCCTTGACTGCCGATAGGGAAGCACCATTGCCCAGATGACAGATCACCATTTTCAACGATTCTAGGGGTTTTCCTAACAATTCGGCGGCTCGTTGGGAGCAGTACTGATGACTGGTGCCATGAAAACCATAGCGACGGATTCCCAGTTCACTCCATTGGTAGGGAATGGGATAAAGAGAAGATTCGGGAGGGATAGAACGATGAAAAGCGGTGTCAAACACTGCTACTTGAGGAACATCGCCCAAAACTTGCTCGATCGCTTCAATTCCTTCTAAATGAGCGGGATTATGGCTAGGAGCCAGGGGAATCAGCTTTTTAATCGTTTCTTTGACCTGGGGAGTGATCATGGTTGCCTGGGAATATTCCGTGCCACCATGGACAACTCGATGACCGACTATACTAATGTCGGCGAGGTTGGCTACTACCTTAGTTTCGCCAGTGACTAAGGTATCTAACATCCGAGCAATTGCCGCCGGACGGTCTTGACTAGAAAGATTAATTTCCTGTTTAATTCCCTGAGCTTTTACCGTTAAAACCGCGTAATCAGGGTTAACCGTCCAATCGATCCCCGCTTGCCAAATTGGTTGCGGAGGATGGCCGGGGAGAAACTCTAAATCGTACAAACAACTTTTTTGACTGCTCGATCCCGCATTTAAGACCAGAATTTTCATAGAAAAGCTCAATTAGGAGGTGGCCTATGGCGATCATAATCAAACTCAGGTTAAGTCTAGATAAAATCGCTGACTTTTCGGGTTTTTCTTCAAGAAAATTTTATCCGGCTGTGATCACCCATCCCTGACTCGGGCAATATTACAAAACTTTATCAAAAAAAAGTCAAAATAGAGCCTCTAGGGTTATAAAATAGAAGAATACCCCTTGTGAAATTAATCCAAGAAGCTACCTCTGATGCAAGTTAAGGCCTCTATAGTGGATTTAGAGCTAGTTCTCGTCCTTTTCACCAGTGGAATGTCAACATCGCACCACGAATCTCTAGAACGGAATTTTTGCGTATTCTAGATAACCGTGATTACTAGAGGATTTCTTAAGTATGTCAGAGGTTACTGCCGTTACAGATGCCACCTTTAAAGATGAAGTTTTAGATAGTGCCGACCTTGTCCTAGTGGATTTCTGGGCTCCTTGGTGCGGCCCCTGTCGAATGGTGGCTCCCGTTGTGGGAGAAATTGCCGCACAGTTCGAAGGGCAAGTCAAGGTGGTGAAACTCAACACCGACGAAAACCCCATTATCGCTAGTCAGTATGGGATTCGCAGTATTCCCACTCTGATGATCTTCAAAGGAGGTCAAAAAGTTGATATGGTGGTCGGGGCTGTACCGAAAACCACTTTAGCTACCACCATAGATAAACACCTGTAGAGGAGTTGACTAGGTTTTCTGGTAACGCATACCGGGTAACTGAGTCACTAAACCGATTAATTCTAATTCCAATAAGATCCCCGCCACTTCTGAGGTGGGGATTTGCATTTTTTCAACAATAATGTCAAACAACAGGGCATCTCTGTCAAATAACTGATACACTTGTGCTAGTCTAGGTTCTAGATTGACTGGAGGAGCAGGATTAAAGGCCGGGGATGTCTCTAGAGGGAGTGAAGGGGAGAGATTAACTGGTGCGGATTGGTTTGCGGTGGGAATTGCCCCCAACATTTCTAATAATTTCTCCTCAGAAACGATAATTTCTGCTCCCTGATGAATCAGTTGTAAACAACCCCTAGCGGCAGCAATATCGGGAGAATTGGGTAAAGCATAGATATCGCCGCCGAATTCGTTAGCATAATTAGCTGTGATTAGGGAGCCTGACCTTTCTGGGGCCTCGATAACAATAGTCGCGCGACTTAAACCGGCGATAATGCGATTACGACTGGGAAAATGGGCTTTATTCGGCTGAGTTGCGGCAGGATGTTCACTAATAACTAAACCCTGCTTTTGGATGTCCGCGTGTAGCTGCCGATGACGACTAGGATAAACCACATCGACCCCCGTTCCCAAGACGGCAATCGTTCTTCCCCCCGCTTTTAAACAGCTTTGGTGTGCCTCGCCATCAATTCCTTCGGCCATACCAGAAACAATAGTAAATCCCTGTTGGGCCAAAAGGGTACTTAAGCGCCGCGCCCAGCGCCGGCCGTGATCCGTGGGGTTACGAGTACCCACAATGGCGACGGTGGGGATATTTCCCTGATTTTCCTCTAAATTGACCTTTCCTTGATAGTAAAGTAAGGGGGGAGGACTGGGAATTTCCCAGAGAAAGCGGGGATATTCTGGGTCGCTAGGAGTCCAAAAAAGGGGGTTTTTCTGGATATGTTCGGCGAAAAGAGCTTCTGGGTCAATTTGCGATCGCCCTTCCCGTACCGCTACCATTAACTTTTTGCCAAATCCCGCCACTTCTGCGATCGCAGTATCGGTGGCATTCCAGGCCACAGCGACACTGCCAAAATGTTGATAGAGTCGCTTTAGGGAAATTGACCCAACTCCAGCAATACTTGACCATGCTAACCAATAAACGCGCTCGTCTGTCAATTTAAAAAGCTCCTCAAACCAAGTAATATTTTCAGTCGGTTAAAACTGACTGCGGCCAGATGACCTTAATTTATTTTAATCTTGCCGGAATCTCTTCCATTAGTTGTTGAGGTATTGTTGAGCCTCGTCAATGTCTTTCACTTTTTTAAAATGTGAATAAGTTGTTCTTGATCTTTTCGGGGAAGTTGTTCAGTTGCTTCTAGTATTTCTGCAAAAGTGGCTTGAGTCATGGTTTTAGTTGGTTATAGTGGTCTTTGGAGCCAATTGTAGCAGTAACAGTAGAATATGTTAGCATAGCGTAACGGATAATAATATGAAAATGTATCAAATGTTTCACATTAAAAGGCACGTTAGGTAACGTATCCTAAAAGATCGGTGGTTGCGTTTTTTCAAGAAAAATGCTATGATATCTAGAAGTAGAGTAAATGAGTTATTATGTCATCTTTAGTGCTTAAACAGCATATTGAAGTAACACCCGGTGTTTGTGGCGGTAAACCTCGTATTGCTGGACATCGTATTAAGGTACAAGACATTGTTATTTGGCATGAAAGAATGGCGATGTGTCCTGATGAAATTGTTTATAATTATCCAACGATTACTTTAGCTGATGTTTATGCAGCTTTAGCTTATTACCATGAGCATCGAGAAGAAATTCGCCAAGATATTGAATCCAGCGAAAATTTTGCTAAACAGTTACAAGGGGATAAACCTTCATTGGTCGAAAAACTTTTAAAGGGAAATAATGGCCAATAAGCTTAAGTTTCACCTAGATGAAAGCGTCTCTAATGCGATCGCTAAAGGTTTAAGAATGCGAGGGATTGATGTTACAA
>NZ_JASJFE010000704.1:0-4752 GCF_030067735.1 Microcystis sp. M53598_WE2
CCGACACAACATCCAGAATCCCCGATCTCCGTCGCCACACAGAACTGCGGCGGAATGAGAGGCGAGTTTCATGCTAAACATGGACGCAAGCTATCCATGCTACGCAAGCTCATCACCCCTCACCTGGACTTCCTCATCCTCACCCGCTCAACTAACATGAAATACAAACAAAAACTTAGTCAATTTTTTCATAATCTCGCTAATAAATTAGAGAATTCCGAGCAACCCCCTAAAGTCGATCCTATTGACTCCAAATCTGCGCCCGTTGCTGGGGAAAAGCCAGTAGAAGCAGCTTCCGAAGAAAAAAAGGTTAATTTAGTCTCCCGAACCAGTAGCAAGGCTCTAGAGACGTTAAAACCCTTAAAAAACAAATTTACTACCCTGATCGACAATTCTCCCTTACCGCAATGGCGACAACATCCCCGCTTTGGGTTGTACTTGGGATTGGGATTAGGCGTAACTGGGGGCATTTTAGGGGTAGGTTGGGGCATTTATCGCCTTGAAACCTCTCTACCGCAAAATATCGCCGATATACAAACCTATGCTCGTCCCGGCACCCTAACCATTCAAGCCGCTAATGGGGAAATCCTCAAGCAAAATGGCCCTAGCACTTACGAAACCGTGAAAATTGCCCAAGTTCCCCCACTGGTACAGGAGGCCTTTATCGCTAGTGAAGACCGCCGTTTTCGCCAACACGGGGGAGTTGATGGCCAGGGTATTGCTCGCGCTCTCTTTTCTAACCTGAGAGCCGGGGGAGTGGTGGAAGGAGGCAGCACCATCACCCAACAATTGGCCCGGATTGTCTTTTTATCCCAAGAAAGGAGCTTTGATCGCAAATTACGGGAAATGCGTATCGCTCAGAAAATAGAAGATAAATATACAAAAGACCAGATTTTAGAGCGTTATTTTCACCTAGTTTATCTCGGTTCCGGGGCCTACGGTCTGGCCGATGCCGCTTGGTTATATTTCAGTAAACCCGTCGATAAATTAACTCTAGCCGAAGCTGCCACCCTTGCCGGGATTGTTCCCGCTCCTAGTCTCTATTCTCCCCTCGAAAACCCTAAATCTGCCCTAGAACGGCGTAATATCGTCCTAAAAACTATGGCCGAGGTGGGATTTATTACTAACGCTCAAGCAGAACTGGCGATCGCATCTCCCCTAGGTCTGAAAACCAGTCCCCTAAAACGTCTGCAACGGCAAGCGGCCTACTTTACCGATTATGTGGAAAAAGAACTGCCGCAACTGGTTCCCGCTAAAACCCTAGAAGCGGGGGGATTGGTGGTAAAAACTACCCTTAATCCTCGTTGGCAAAGGGAAGGGGAGGAAGTGGTAGAAAGAGCGGTTTCTCGTTATGGCAGGTGGCAGAACTTCCAACAGGCAGCTTTAGTGGCAATTGACCCCAAAAATGGGCAAATTAAGGCCATGGTCGGGGGAATTGACCACGATAAGAATCAATTCAATCGGGTGACACAGGCAAAACGTCAGCCAGGATCTACTTTTAAACCTTTTGTCTATGCGGCGGCGATTGCGGCGGGGAAATCCCCCTATTCTAGTTATAAAGATGCTCAGTATGTAGTGGATGGTTATAAACCGGAAAACTACGGCGATAAGTATAGCGGCCGCGCGGTGTCCATGCGCGATGCTTTGACTTCTTCCCTGAATGTGGTGGCAGTTCAGGTGTTAGTGGCTGTGGGTTGGAATCCGGTGATTAAATTAGCTCAAGATATGGGGATCCAGTCGAAACTTTTACCCACTTATTCTTTGGCTTTGGGTGCTTCGGAAGTCAATCTTTTAGAATTGACCAGCGCCTACGGAACCTTTGCTAATAATGGTGTGCATCAACCAGTTTACGGTATTAATCAGGTACTCGATCGCAATGGTAAAGTAATTTATCAAGCCAATTTTAAACCGAAAACTGCTCTCAATCAAAACACGGCAGCGACGATGACTTGGATGCTGCAGGATGTGGTTAATTCGGGAACGGGAACCCCCGCACAAATTGGTCGTCCGGTGGCAGGAAAAACCGGCACTTCTGATAAAGCTCGTGACCTTTGGTTTGTCGGTTATATTCCCCAATTAGTCACGGGAATTTGGCTCGGTAATGACAATAATAAACCCACCAATGGAGCCAGTACCATGTCCGCTTGGATGTGGCGACAATTTATGTTAGGAGCAATTAAGGATATTCCCTATCAAGGTTTCCCAGAACCGAATTTAGGCAAACGTCCGGTGACATTAAAAGCAGAACCAATTAAACCCCGACGTACCTACTTTACCCAAACTACTAACAATCGTTTAGCCAGCAGCGATGAGGGTTCCCCCACCGAAGGACCCATCCGCAGACGGCGACGGGTTCGGGTAAGTCGTGAGCAAACTATCGTCCGTTCTAATACTAGCGAACCCAGCCAACGCCGTTCTAGTCGTCGGCGTACTACCGTTGCTCCTACCAGCGCCGCTGCTCCTAGTCCTGAAAATACGGCCCCCGCAGCAGCCGAACCGATTACCGTTCCCGTCAATGTGGCGGCTCCCGACACTCGTTCGGTTCCCCTAGAGGTAACTTCTCCCCCCGATGTGGCTCCTCCTGCACCCCCGGCAGAAAGACGCTGAATCGGCACGACAACCCTCGCAGGATTTGCGGGGGTTACAGAGGATACTTTATCTCTGCTGATTTCTGAAAGCCTTGTAAATCAAGAGTAAAAATATAGTTGCACACGGGGTTAAATCCGTTGAGTATAGGCTACATATCAGGAGAGACAGTCATGCAAGGGGAGTGACTCTTAAATTATTACAGATGCGTCAGCAGCCGTCCCCCAACGGGGGGTTTGGGTAGGGTTGATTCATGAATCAACCCTACTATCACTCAACCCTAGGGTTGAGTGATAAAACCGAAAGTAACGCCCAATTTTAGGAGAAAGTTTCCCCTTAAAAATCCCAAATTAGTAGATTTACAAAAATGAGATGCACCCGTTTTAGATATCCTCTTTTTCACCAAATTTATTAATCTAATTGAACCGAATGCTCTTGTTTTAATTGCTTTTGGATAGCTTTTACCGTCTGCTCAATTTTATTGATTCCGCGAGAAGAAGGGCGATTTACCCTATCAGCTAGAGGAGAAGTTTGTTGAATAGCAATGCTTAAATAAAGAGGAAAAGCGAGGGTAAAGGCTAAAAAAAGACGTTGTAACATAATCCACTCCCACAAAAGTTTTTCAGCGATTATTTTAACCGGCTGAAACTTTTACCAGAATAACGACTAACTAGGAAAATTTCAGCTAGTTTGTGACAGTCCGGCAATTGGTGGGGCAATCCTAAAGAATTAGCGCTGAAACCCTCAACCCTAGACCGAGAGTCTGATACATTGATCTAGAAACATGATCGATCGCTCTATCTATGCACAAAATTCCAGTTACTGTGATCACGGGTTTTCTGGGTGCGGGAAAAACTACCCTCATCCGTCATCTACTGCAAAATAATCAAGGCCGCCGGGTGGCCGTTATGGTCAATGAATTCGGAGAAGTGGGAATTGATGGTGATTTGTTGAAAAGTTGTCAGACCTGCGATGACAACCCTAACGATAATATTGTGGAATTGACCAACGGTTGTCTGTGCTGCACAGTACAGGAAGAATTTCTCCCCACCATGCAGAAATTGCTGGAGCGACGGCAACAGTTGGATTGTATGCTGATCGAAACTTCTGGATTAGCTTTACCTAAACCTCTGGTTCAAGCTTTTCGCTGGCCGGAAATCCGCAACGGGGCCACGGTGGACGGAGTAATCACCGTGGTGGATGGTTTTGCTGTCGCTAGGGGTCGTCTGGTGGCGGATTTGGACGCTTTAACGGCACAAAGGCAAGCAGACCCCAATTTAGAACACGAAACGCCCATTGAGGAGTTATTTGAGGATCAGTTAGCCTGCGCTGACCTGGTACTCTTAACTAAAACCGATCTCATCAGCGAAATTGAATTAGAAAAAATTATTAGTTGGCTGAAAACACAACTGCGATCGACAGTAAAAATAGTTACTTGTGCCGATGGACAAATTAGCCCCGATGTGCTATTGGGATTTAATGCCGCCGTCGAGGATAATTTAGCTAGTCGTCCTAGTCATCATGATCACGAGGAAGAACACGATCACGATGAGGAGATCAATTCTGTGCAGTTTTGCCTCGATTCTCCCGTAGATGCCCGAATTTTGACCCAACGGCTCAAAGAATTGGTGGCCCGAGAAGAAATCTATCGGGTCAAGGGATTTGTTAACGTGGCCAATAAACCGATGCGTATGGTGTTACAGGGAGTCGGCGATCGCTTTGATTCTTTCTTCGACCGACCCTGGCAATCCACGGAAATGCGGCAAACTCGCTTGGTCTTTATCGGCCGCTCCCTCGATGGTCAGAGAATCGAGCAGGCCTTAACTAGGGTTTGCTGAAGAAGTTTTTCCTAGGGACAGGGTGTGGGGTAGGGAGATTATTTTTATTTATTCTCCCCTCTCCCTTCTCCTTTCTCCCCCTCTACAATAATTACTCGCAGCCAGAAATACGTTGGGTACTATCATACTTTGTGCTTTTTGTCAAAAAAACTTTTTTTTTGCAATAAAACTACACAAAAAAAAGATCATCGTTATGGGTGAAATTGACTGATTTGACCGTCTTAATTAGGATCACCTTCTAGGTGTGGCAAGGGTTTCAACCGTTGCTGCCCAAAAAAGCACAGAAAAAGCCATTATGAAATTCCATAAAATCGCTGTTACCATCATA
>NZ_JASJFE010000224.1:0-2173 GCF_030067735.1 Microcystis sp. M53598_WE2
ACTAATTTTATCATCATTCAGGTGTTTGGGTTCGATGCCATCTCCCCGCAGATGTTCGGTTGCTTTATCTTCAAAAAATTGAGGAAATAAATACAAGGATCGGGAGACAAATCCCAATCCGTTAAGAATAATCGCTTTTACTACTTGCCCCGCTGTGACAATTTCTCCTGGAACCCATTGAGACTTGTTCGTTTGACAACAACCCAATAGCGAGCTACAATGCGATCACTTTCTGGCTTTGCGGATAGCACTCCCTAGCATTAAACCCCCAAGGGTAATATAAGCAAGAACGCTGCTGGATTCTGGAGTCGTTCTTTTAGATGCAACACGAATCTGAACAAGAACATCATCGTCATCATCATCTACAGTGAAAGATGCAGCGTCATCAAGATGAGCTAAGAAGATATTAGTATCTAGTAACTCAAATGTATTTCCTCCGAAACCAAGGCTATTATCTAGATCCGAAAAAACTATTTGTGAAGCCATATCTGTGCCTCCAATTGTAGCGAAAAAACTTTGACCATTCCAGTTAGTTAAAACTGCCAGTGGAATTGGTTGATCTGGATTAAAAGACCCCAAAAAAACCTCACTGTTTGTTGATGGATTATTCGGCAATCCTGAAAGAACTGGAACAAAGTTTTCTGAAGTAGTCCCAAGACCAAACTCAGAATTGGCACCAGCACCACCTCCTAAGGATTTAACGTAAATATCAACCTGATCAGGAAATTTAAACTCTGCTGCACTGCTTGGATTAGTAATACCGCCAACGAATAAAGCAATAGCAAAAGTAAATAAGGGATATTTGGGGTTGCAGGGATTGAACATTTTTGTTGCTCCTCAAAAATTAATTCTTTTTTTGTTGTTCGTTATCTTTTGTTCCTTGAGAACAAGGTTCATGCTTTTAGTTTGATCAGTGAGCAAAAATTGCCCAGTCGTCTGGAACAGGCGAACCAAAAGATTCGCCCGCCCACTCCCAACCAATTAAATAAGCTGAACATCTAAAGAGACAGCAAACCCGGCGGGGCGATTTTCAATGGTTGCGAATTGTTGCCCAAGAAAACTTAACCCACCTGTTAAGCTATTGTAGTTAAATTGGCTAAGGCTACTAGCATTAAATCCGGACTTACTGATCTGGATGACATCGCCCTCTATCCACTGAAAATCCTTGATTACGTCAACTCCTTCTAGAAGAGAACCGAAAAAAAAGGCATCGGCACCAGTGCCGCCAGTGAGGATATCATTGCCATAGCCGCCATAGACAAAGTCATTCCCAGCGCCTCCTAATAGAACATCGTTGTCGGCTCCGCCAAAGAGATAATCAGTGTCGTTTCCGCCTGATAAAGTGTCAGCACCCGCTTCGCCAATGAGCAAGTCACTACCGTTTCCGCCGAAGACATTGTCATTTCCAGCGCGGCCGAAGATGATATCTGCACCATCTCCACCATCAATGTAGTCGTTGCCTATTCCACCGTCGATGTAGTCGTTGCCTCCTTGGCCGTAAATGCTATCATTCCCTTCATTCCCGTACATGGTGTCATTACCGAAACTGCCGAACAAGAAGTCATTGTAAATTGTACCGTTGTAAACTGGCATTAGCTGTCAACTCCTGTGAATTAATTAAGTTGATGATTCAAGTCAAACATTCAGAGCAAATAACATTCAATAGATACTGAATAACAAATTGGTATCAGCCAACAACTCTAAATAACTCTAAATAGCTCTAAATAACCGTACATAACTTTTAATAACAATTAATAACATTGCTTTCTCTTTCTCATAAAAATATTGACAAATCCGAGGAAATGATGTAATCTTTAAATATCTCCATTAATTTTTTGATTATTTTTGAACTAAAAATGGTTGGCATTCCTGACAGGATAGGGACTAAAGATAAAGACCTATTGCAAAAAGCATTTCTAAACTGGATCTTGCAAAATACTGGTTTGATAAAAAATCAAGATCATAGTTGTTTATTTCAACTTCTATATAATCCAAAAAATCAAGATAAAAAAAGAAGTGAAATTGTCGAAATAATGAAAGATAAGCATAATCTTCATTATACGGAAGCAACTATTAATGAATATGCGAAAAGAATTAGGAGAATAATGGTAGATGTGTTTAAACAAGCGATGATAGACGATGGATTAGAATTAAGTGTCAATTTAATTACTAC
>NZ_JASJFE010000226.1:0-3582 GCF_030067735.1 Microcystis sp. M53598_WE2
GATAGGGGGGCATAAATCGACTAAATCCTTATCTGGCAAGAGACTTAATTGATTAGTTCGCTCTAGATCAAAAACAATTGACAAAAATCGCCAAATGTCTTTCTCTATAAGAGTTTCATTCCTTATAACCCTGTCCGTTGCATAAGACAAACTGAAGAACCTCACTGATTACTGATTCCTGTTTACTGATAACTGAAAAGTCTTCATAATTCCCAAAAAAACAACCCGCGGCAGTTAACCGCGAGTTATTTTTGGTTAAAATCGGATAATTACTGAACGGTAATCGTTCCGACCATACCGGCGCCGCGATGGGGTTCGCAGTAGTAGGTGTAAGTACCCGGTTCGCTGAAAGTGCTTTCAAAGGACTCACCGGCGGAAAAAGCCAGACCTTTATGGGATAATTTGCTGGCTTGGGCTTCGGGAACCTTGGCGCTATCGAAAACTATGTTATGGGGAGAAAGTTTGTTATTGACCCATTTCACCGTATCTCCTGCTTTAATAGTGAGGGCGGGGGGATCAAATTGTAGTGTACCTGCATCACCGCCCATCTTAACCGTGAAGGTTTCCGCAGCAGCGGAGGCAGTGTTGAAGAAGAAGCTAGAGACGACTAGCACCAGGGTAGCGACCAATAAACCTAATTTTTTCATGCTTGTTAATCCTTTACACGAGGGAAGATGACAAGTTTGACAGCCTGTCTTTTGACAAAAAAGTAAAAGTTTGCTTTTAACTGTCCCATTGATTAATTCTACACCAAGTTTGACAGCTTGTCTTTTGACAAGAAAACCGGTTTTTTCTGACCATGGTTGGGGAATTTCTTAAGAAATAGAGGAGAACCAATCGTGAAAAGACTATTAATTTCCCTGTGCTTGCTCTTGGCTGTGGTTACATTCGGTATGGCTCGTCCCGCTTTAGCTGATGGGGCTTCGATTTTCAGTGCTAACTGCGCTTCCTGCCACATGGGCGGTAAAAACGTGGTTAATGCCGCTAAAACCCTGAAAAAAGAAGATTTAGTTAAATACGGCAAAGATTCCGTTGAAGCTATCGTTACCCAAGTTACCAAAGGTATGGGGGCGATGCCCGCTTTCGGTGGTCGTCTCAGCGCTGAAGATATCGAAGCTGTAGCTAATTATGTCCTCGCTCAAGCGGAAAAAGGCTGGTAAAAGTTAGTTATCGGTGGCGAGTTATCCGTTGTCAGTCTGGTAAGAATTGTAGCGATCGAAATTCTTGGGTCATTTGCTGGCTTAAAATAGCTAATGGTTCATCTCGGGACAAGGTTGTGAAATTGCGATCGTTTTTCTATATTTTAGGTGCGACGGTAATCATTCTCCTAGGAGTCGCTACAGCCAGTTTTGCTTGGATTCTCGCCGATAGTCCTCTGTCTTTGCTCAAAGGTGGGGTGCTGCGGGAACCGATGGCGGCGATTTTTGTGCCGAAACAGGCCCCGGTTATGGTATCCTTGTTGGTCAATCCCGAACGTTTAGAGTCTTTTGGTCAATTAATCGCTACACCGGCTAATCGACGACGTTCCCACCAAGAAATTAAGGATTTAGAAAAAAGTCTGCTCGGTAAAACGGGATTAAATTATCAAAAGGAAATCAAACCCTGGTTAGGGGAGGAAATTACTCTCGCTGTTACTTCCCTAGATTTCGATCGCGATACCGATAATGGTATCCAACCGGGTTATCTTTTGGCAATTCAAAGTAAAGATGGTGAACGCGCTAAGGAATTTCTGCAAGCTTCCTACTCAAAACAGGCGGTTTCGGGCAAATTTGACCTCGTTTTTGAACTCTACAAGGGAGTTAACCTCATTTATCAACGTCCCTTGACCGCGGGAGATAATAATCGTTTTCTCGCTAGTGCCGTGGTGGGTGATACGGTGCTTTTTGCCAATAATATCAAGGTTTTGCGCGAGGCCCTTAATAACGTGCAAGTACCGGATTTAAACCTAAAAAATAGCCCCGATTACCGAGAAGCCCTCAAAAATATCACCGAACCGCGTATAGCTATAGTTTACGGCAATTTACCTCCGTTATCGGCTTGGATCGCTAATCAACCCGTCCCGGAGAGTCCCGAAGCAAAACAACGATTAGCCACGGCTTTTTCCCTCAAATCCGGGGGAATAGTCGCTCAAACCGCCTTAATTGGAGTCTTAGGACAGGATGACCAAGCACCAATTTTATCTAGTCCCGTGGGAGCATTATCTTTTATCGGCGAAAATAGCCTTTTAGTCGCCGCTAGTCGGGATTTAAATCGTTTTTGGACTCAGGTAGAGGAGGGGTTAGAAGCAGATAGTCCCCTACAGGAATTAATAACACAGGTCTTAAACCGCTTCCAGTCGCCTTTAGGTTTAAATTTGCCTGAAGACGTTTTTAGCTGGGTTAGAGGCGAATATAGCCTGGCTCTCGTGCCTAGTTCAAAGGGGATGGAACCCGATAGTGTTTTTGTAGGGGAACGGGTGATGGGGGTAGAGGTGGACAGTGCGATCTCTCATTTGGATGAGTTAGCCCGCAGTCGCGGCTATAATGTGATTAATCTGCCTTTACTCGATCGATCGGTGACAGCTTGGACAAAGTTAACCACGGCGGTCCCGGGAGGAAAAGCGCAACTAGAGACGCTCGTGACGGGAGTGCATACTAGGGTCGATAATTATGAAATTATCGCTAGTTCTGTGGAAGCGATGGGTTTAGCTTTATCTGCACAGAAAAACCCCATCTTAGGTAGTGGTAAGTTTCGACAGGCAATTACTGCTTTACCCGCAGAAAATGATGGTTATTTTTACGTCGATTGGCGACAATTGCAACCGGTAATCGAGGCAAAATTCCCGATCGTGCGGGTGTTAGAATTATCGATTAAGCCTTTATTTAATAATCTGCGTTCTCTTACTATTAGCAGCCAAGGTAGCGAAAATTCTGTGCGTCGGGGAACGATTTTCTTTAACTTGGGAGTGAAGTCTTAATCAGTTATCAGTTATCAGTTATCAGATAGAAGCTTGTAGGTTGGGTTGAGCGATTTAATACTTAGGAGAAAACTGCTCGATTCAATGGTTTGAGGGAAACCCAACATTCTTGACGACATTGGTGTGGTTGGGTTTCCCTCAAGCGTCGCTAATATTTGACAGACAAGAGTTATTATTGCTCAAGTCAACCTACGGTTAGTATGTTAAAGTGCATAACAAGTATGGAAAAGCCAAATTATTTTGGATGAGCTTGCAAAATTCGCTTTACTGTTTAAACCATGACTACTATCACAATTGTTCCAGAATTTGCAGGAAAAACCTTGACATATAAAGCAATTTGTGGCAACCAAGAAACAAGTGGTTTGACTCCAGGTCAAGCACTGGATCTTATGGAAACAAGTTTAATTGCTGAAGGTGAAAATATGGGTGAGACATTAGTGATTTTACAGCGTTTCCGTCCTGATAATTTATTCAGCAAACAGCAACAAGAACGTTTACAAGAACTGATGGAAGAATTTCATCAATCTCTAGCTTCTGAGACTGATTTTTCTGCGATAAAACAGCAAGAATTAACAGCTTTAATTGAGGAAGAATTACAAGCAAGTATTCAAAGAGGGAAAAGAATC
>NZ_JASJFE010000200.1:0-9132 GCF_030067735.1 Microcystis sp. M53598_WE2
CCAAGCTTTTCTGGTCGGAACCCCCTAAGCCGAGTTTTCAAGGTGCTGCGCCGTCCACTTGGTTTTCGAGACTGGCCTTTTAATTCTAACGTAAAGCCAACCTAGAACGGCGGGGTTTCAGACCCAAAATTTCCGATGAATCCCTAAAAATAATTCTAACTGTTGACTCCATAACCAACCCTGTTCATTCGCTGCAATTTCTTCGTATTTTCCTGCCATCAACTGAAACCCCTTAAATTCTAAACTGGTGAGATCAAACCAAAAATAATTAGGAGTCCGGAAAGTTTCCTGATAAATTTCTTTCTTTAAACCTCTATCAGTTTCTGCCGTTGAATCAGACAAAATCTCGATGATGACCTGGGGATATTTCCCCTCTTCTTCCCACACTACCCAACTTTTACGCGGTTTTCTTGCTACTCCCAAAACCACAAAAAAATCAGGACCCCTAAAATATTCTGATTTACGTTGATTAGGGCTGTAATAAATAGTCAGATTACCAAAAGCATAGAAATCTTGGCGGTCTTTCCATAATAACTCTAGTGATTGGATCAAAAGCATCAATTGACGCAGATGTAACTCTGTTTCCATAGGGGGTTCATCACTCAGTAAATCACTTTTGGGAAAGATAATTTCCTTTAACTCATCTTCAACAATAACCATGACAACCACTCAATTATTTAATCTTCCCTATTTTAGCTCTTCAGTAGAGCGTTCTACGGTTTCTTATCAACCTAACCGTTTAGCAGGATTACGACGCTTTGCTATAGCGATTACCTTTCTCAATATTTTAGGTCATACTGTCCTCGGATTTGAACAATCTTGGGCGCAACCTCTGGTGGCTTTAGCAACAGGTTACAGCGTAGAATTATTATTAGAAAGCGTTGATGCTGGGGTAAATGGCTTTAAACCTAGATATTTAGGAAGTATCGGTCAGTTTGTCGATTTTCTGCTTTCTGCCCATATTACCTCATTAGCGATCGCTATGTTACTCTATGCTAATGAGCGTTTATTTCCGATTATGTTTGCAGTAGCGGTGGCTATCGGATCTAAAGCAATTTTTCGGTTAAAAGTGGCAGATAAAACCCGTCATTTTCTCAATCCTTCTAATTTTGGTATTAGCGTTACCTTACTCTTATTTCCCTGGATTGGCATCGCGCCCCCCTATCAGTTTACCGAGAATTTAAGCGGTTGGGCAGATTGGATTTTACCCGTCTTAATTGTTTGTACGGGAACGTTTTTAAATGCCCGTTTTACTCGTAAATTGCCTTTAATTGCCGGATGGTTAGGGGCTTTTATCTTACAAGCAATCCTTAGAAGTGCTATCTTTCAGACACCGTTAATCCCCGCCCTATTACCCATGACAGGGGTGGCTTTTGTCCTCTTTACTTTCTATATGGTAACGGATCCGGGAACAACACCGATTAACCCCCGTGAGCAGATAATTTTCGGGGCATCTGTAGCCGTTGCTTATGGCATTTTGATGTCCTTTCATCTTGTTTTTGGGATGTTTTTCGGATTGACACTGGTGTGTTGTTTCAGAGGGTTGATATTAGCGGTTGAACCCCTGAAAGCAAAATTCCCCCTAGTACAGGCTTCCGGCATTTTATCAACTCCTTAACCACCAAGATGCTTGTACTAGCAAAAAACTCGTGGGTGCAAGTTTCTGGCACTCCCTACAGTAACATTCTCCTGGTCACTGACTATGAAAGCTTCTCCTCAAATTGCTATTGTTGGCATGGCTTGTCTTTATCCTGATGCCGATTCTCCACAGAAATTATGGGAAAATGTCCTGTCTCAGCGTCGGGCATTTCGTCGCTTTCCCTCAGAGCGATTATCGTTAAGTGACTACTATTCTCCCGATAAAAGCGCCCCCGATGTCATTTATTCGACTCAAGCTGCCGTTATTGAGGGCTATGAATTCGATCGCATTGCTTATAAAGTGGTGGGGAGTACCTTTCGTTCGGCTGATTTAGCCCACTGGTTAGCGTTAGATATTGCGTCTCAGGCGTTGAATGATGCGGGATTTCCCAACGGAAAGGGGTTAAATAAAGAAACAACCGGGGTTTTACTGGGAAATACTCTCACAGGCGAGTTATCGCGGGCTAATACCCTAAGATTGCGTTGGCCCTATGTGCGTCATAGGGTAGAAGAACAATTATTAAAACAAGGATTATCGGACAAAGAACGGCAAATTTTCTTAAATGAATTAGAAAATCGCTTTAAAGAACCCTTTGAACCGATTGGAGAGGAATCTTTAGCGGGAAATCTCTCGAATACGATAGCGGGGAGAATTTGTAATTATTTTGACTTAAAAGGGGGTGGATATATCGTCGATGGGGCTTGTAGTTCCTCTTTACTGGCAGTAGCGAATGGTTGTTCGGCTTTAGTCGCTGAAGATTTAGATATCGCTTTAGTCGGGGGTGTGGATATTAGTATGGACCCTTTTGAGTTGGTGGGTTTTGCGAAAACGGGGGCCTTAGCCTCTGGGGAGATGAAAGTGTATGATCAAGGGTCTAATGGGTTTATTCCGGGGGAAGGATGCGGTTTTCTGGTGTTAATGCGTCATGAGGATGCCCTAGCCCAAAATAAACGGATTTATGCTGTTATTCAGGGTTGGGGGATTTCTTCCGATGGCAAAGGGGGAATTACTCGCCCAGAAGTGGAAGGACAGTTATTTGCTTTAAATCGCGCCTATAAACGGGCTGAATTTACGGGAGATACTATAGCTTATTTTGAAGGCCATGGTACGGGAACGGCGGTGGGTGATGGAACCGAATTAGAGGTTTTATCTCGTATTCATCCAGATACGGTAAATAAAGCCGTTATTGGTTCAATTAAAGCGAATATTGGCCATACTAAGGCGGCGGCAGGGATAGCAGGGTTAATTAAGGCGACTATGGCGGTTCATCGTCAAATTTTACCACCAGTGACGGGATGCGATCGCCCTCAGGCTCGGTTAACCGAAGACAAGGCAAGGTTACAGGTATTAAAAGAGGGGCAAATCTGGCCAAATTCCTTACCTTTACGGGCAGGAGTGAGTGCCATGGGTTTTGGGGGCATTAATAGTCATATTATCATAGAGGGATTAAGTCAGATTCGTCGTCACACTTTAACGCCACAGGAACAAAAATTAATCCATTCTCCCCAAGATGCGGAGTTATTCCTATTGAGTGCAAATAGTCAAGAAGACTTACAAGCACAGGTTAATCGGTTATTAAATATTGTTCCTCGCATATCCCAGTCAGAAATGACGGATCTTGCCGTTGAATTAGCGAAAAAGGTCAATCCTCATTTACCCTATCGTCTGGCCATTATTGCATCTTCCCCCGATAGCTTAACCAATCACCTTGTAGGAGCGCAAGGCTTGCGCTCGTTGATCCCCCCCGGTCAAAATTTAGATAATATCTTTACCAATAACGAAAAACAGATCAATAAAATAGGTTTTCTCTTTCCGGGGCAATCCGCACCAGTTTATCTTCATGGGGGACTCTGGGAAAGACGTTTTCCTGTGATTAAACAATTATATAACAAGGCTCAGTTAGCCAAGGGTAAGGATAACACGGTGACGAATATTGCTCAACCGGCGATCATTACGGCTTGCCTAGGGGGGTTACAACTCTTAGAAAACTTAAATATTAAAGCAGATTTAGCCATAGGACACAGTTTAGGGGAATTATGCGCTTTATTTTGGGCAAATGCCTATGATAAGACTCAATTAATTAATCTAGCTAAAATTCGCGGTCAAGCAATGGCACAACTGGGCCACCCAACAGGTAGAATGGCCAGCATTAACGCCGATGCAGAAACGGTTAAAAGTTTATTAAATGGACGTATCGTTGAGATTGCGGGATTAAATTCACCCTATCAGACAATAATCTCAGGAGAAGCATTAGGGATTAAAGATGTTGTTGAAAAAGCCCAAAATAAAGGTATTAAAACCGTTTATTTGCCTGTCTCCCACGCTTTCCATTCTCCCCTAGTGGCCCGGGCTGTGCAACCCTTAGAAGATTATTTACAAACTTATCCCTTAAATTCCCTGCAAAAAACGGTTATTTCTACCGTAACGGGCGAAAAATTGCCATTAAATACCGACTGGCGCTCGCTTTTGTTAGAACAAATCACCTCACCGGTGCGCTTCATCGATGCAGTCAAGTCAGCAGAGAAAGAGGTTGATTTATTCATTGAAGTGGGTTCCGGTTCGATATTAAGCCGTTTAGTGGCAGATATAACGGATATTCCCGTAATTTCTCTCGATAGCAGCAGTGAGTCTTTACAAGGGTTATTGAAAACGGTTGCAGTGATGTTTGTTAATGGTGTCAAGGTTAACTATCAAGGGTTATTTGAAGATAGATTTAGTCGTCCCTTTAATTTAGACTATCAACCCCATTTTATTGCCAATCCATCTGAGATCAAGGTAAAGGGCAAAAGTCAACAGGCAAAAGTAGAGAATATTGATCTTTTATTGCCTAATCATAGCCAAAAACTCAAACCTGAAACCTCAAACCTCAAACCTGAAACCTCAAAAATTGAAGTTATTCGTCAATTGGTGGCACAAAAAACGGAATTACCCCTAGAAACCATTGAAAATCATCATCGCTTGCTGGCGGATCTGCACCTTAATTCTATCAGTGTCAGTCAATTAGTGATCGAAGCAGCGCGTCAGTTAGACTTATCTCCTCCCCATTCACCGACAGATTATGCCAATGCAACTATTCAGGATCTAGCAGCAGCTTTAGAAGAATTAGGCAAAAATAATCCTCAAATTCCTCAAGAATCAATCCCTATGGGTGTTGATAATTGGGTGCGTGCGTTTACGGTTGAATTAATCGAAAAACCGTTAATTAAATCAGATAAAAAGCAAATAAATCGAGAAAAAGCGGGAAATTGGCATATTATCGCCCATGCTGATCATCCTTTATTGCCTAACTTATCTGTTTTACAACCCACCTTAAAGCATGAGCAGGAAAAAGGGATTATTATTTGTTTAAAACCCCATCCTGATGAATCAGAAATTGATTTGCTTTTAAAAGGAGCAAAATTATCTATAAAAGAGAAAAAACCCTTGATTTTGATTCAACAAGGTGGAGGATATGCGTCCTTTGCGAGAACTTTTTATCTAGAAAATCGCCAGATTCCTACCTGTGTCATTGATATTCCTTTTCATCATCCCAATGCAGTTAATATCATTCTCTCAGAAATCACTGCAACTGATAGCTATACAGAAGTTTATTATGATGAAAACGGAAAACGGTTTCTTCGTCAATTAAACTTGTTAGGGTTAGAAAAAGATACCGATAAACCTAAGCAGAAAAAAGCCCTAAAAAGTTCAAATAAAAGCAAAATCAAGGAGCTTCTTTTGGTGACGGGGGGAGGGAGAGGTATTGCCTCAGAATGTGCCTTATCCTTAGCTAAAGAAAATAAAGCCACCTTAGCGATTTTAGGACGTTCTCAACCTGAAGATAACCGAGAATTAGCCGAAAATTTAGCAAGAATGAAGTCTGCAAACATCCAAGTCCATTATTATTCTTGTGATGTCAGTGATGCTGAGTCAGTTCAGCAAACTATCGCCGAAATTAAGACAAATTTAGGAGAAATTACGGGAATTTTACACGGTGCAGGGGTTAATACACCGAAATTAATTCAACATCTCGAACCAGAGGATTTTATAGCAACTTTAGCCCCAAAAGTCAAGGGTTTGCAACATATCTTAACGGAAATTAACCCCGATTCTCTCAACTATTTAATCACCTTCGGTTCAATTATTGCCGAAACTGGATTGAAAGGAGAAGCAGACTATGGGTTAGCCAATGAATGGTTAGGGAATATTGTAGGGGAATTTAGTCGAAAATACCCTAATTGTCGCTGTTTAAACCTAGAATGGTCGGTTTGGTCCGGTATTGGCATGGGAGAACGTTTAGGAACAGTTGAAAAGCTAAGAAATGAAGGTATTACCCCTATTTCTCCCGATATTGGCATTAAATACTTACATTTACTTTTAAATCAATCCCTACCCACTGCCTCTGTCATCATCGCCGGGCGTTTTGGTGAACCTCCGACTTTAAGCTTAAAACCGCAAGAATTATCTTTTTTACGCTTTTTAGAGACAAAGAAAGTTCATTACACGGGAATTGAACTGATTACTGAAGCAGAATTATCCTTAGACAATGATCCTTATTTACAAGATCATGTTTATCAAGGAGAATACATTTTCCCCGGTGTCCTGGGGTTAGAAGCGATCGCGCAGGTGGCCACTGCATTACTCCCCACCTTAGCAAGGAAGGAGGATCAAACCCTTAACAAGGGGGAAACTGGAGGATTAAGGTTTGAATCGGTTAAATTTAACCGTCCGATCGTGGTTTCTGCCGATCAACCCTTAAAGATACAAATTGCTACCTTAATCACCGATTCTGGAAAGGTTAAGGCCGTTATTCGCTGTGCCAATACAGGGTTTAGTATCGATCATTTTGAAGCCATCATCAGCCATTCTTCTGTGGGGGCGCCAGACTGTCGCCCAATGATCCCCCCTGTCCCCCTTAAAGAAGGAAAAAATAACCCTCAAATTAACCCAGATACGGACTTATATGGTCATTTATTGTTCCATAAAGCAAGATTTCAACGAATTAAGGGTTATTCTCATCTCAAAGCAACCGAATGTATTGCAGAAATTAAGATTGAGCAAAAAACTGCTTGGTTTAGTCGTTATTTACCTCAATCCCTGATTTTAGGCGATGCAGGGGCAAGAGATGCCGTTATCCATGCTTTACAAGCTTGTGTTCCCCATGCCACTATTTTACCCACTGGCATAGAACGCTTAACGGTATATTCTGTCAATTTAGGCGAAAATCAGTTTGTTTCAGCCAAAGAAAGACTGCATCAAGGAGATACCTTTGTCTATGATCTTGAGGTATTGGATGACGATGGCAATCTCTTAGAAGTGTGGCAAGGATTGGAATTAAAGGTGATTAAACACAGAAATCCTCAAGATCCCTGGATTCCAGCCCTTTTACCCTGTTATTTAGAACGAAAGATTAAGGAGGTGATGCCTAATGTCGATTTAACTTTAATTCTCGATCGGGATGCAACGGTAGAAAGACGAGTCAGAAGCGATCGCAGTTTAGGGATGTTAACCTCATCCCCTAGTGTAATTCAGCGTCGGGGGGATGGCAAGCCCGAATTAAGCGATAACGAGACGGTTTCGGTATCTCATGCCGAAGATTTAACCCTTGTGCTTAAGGGTGCGTCAGGATGCGATCTGGAACCGATTATCCCCCGTGATGTGCAGATGTGGCGCGATTTATTGGGGGAAAATTCCTTTAATTTAGCGGAGGTAATTAGTCAAGAGAATCATGAGGATTTTAATATGGCAGCGACTCGCATTTGGTCTGCTAAAGAAAGTATTAAGAAAGCGGGTTTGAGTCTCGATATCCCGTTAACTTTATCGTCTTTCTCTCAACAATTAACCCCTTTATCCCCTATTTTGTGGTTATCTTCAGGAAAGGATTTAATCATCACTTTACCTGTTTCTTTCCGAGAAATCAAGACAGCTTTCATCTTGGCAATATTTGTCCAAACAGTTCCAGAAAAATCGGACTTACTTCAGACAGAACCATTAAAGGTTTTCTGATAAAAATTATCCAGTTTTACCCTTTTTAAAACCACAGGAGAACCAAATCATGACTACAGTTCGACAAATTCCCAACCAAAGAAACCCTATTCAACTGATTTCAAATATCATCCGTTCTTTCGTTTATGCGATGAATGGACGCTGGCATAAATTGGGGATGCAAATCTTTATGATAGTGACTATTGCCCACATATCAGAACATATTATTCAAGCTTATCAATTGTGGGTTTTAGGATGGCCGAGACCGGAGTGTTTAGGGTTATTAGGACTCTGGAAACCTTGGTTAATGCGCTCGGAATGGCTACACTATGGACACGCTCTTTTTATGTTATTAGGGTTAGCTATTTTTCGTCCTTCTTTTCATGGAAAAGCTCGTCTTTGGTGGGATTTGGCTTTAGGATTACAATTCTATCATCATTTTGAACACGCTTTACTCTTAGGACAAGCTGTTATTGGTCAAAACTTATGGGATTCTCGCGTTCCTATTAGTATTGGACAAATTTGGTTTCCTCGGTTAGAACTGCATCTTTTCTATAACTTAATGGTTCTAATTCCCATGATGATTGCCATGTATTATCATCGTTTTCCACCTATGAATGAGGGGAGATTAGTTTAAATTTTAGCCAAAGTTAAAGAAAGTATTAGGAAAATGGGGGTAAATGAGTATTTACCCTATTCTTCTAGTTAATTGTGCTGAAAAGTTGTCTCTAGTTCTTAAAAAAAGCATGATTGCTCTCCTTCTCATATTATGATAAAGAGTCATTAACTAGCTGTTGAAATTCCCCCAATGAATTAATAGTAATACTGGGGACAAAAAGACCCTCTAAGACAGACACATCCTCAATTTGGTTAATCGTTTCAATCAGGGAATTAGGAATCTCCCCAAAACGACTTTGTAAAGCCAAAATGATATGTTTTTGGTTAGTTAATTTAGCTCCTTCTTCGAGAGCCATTTCTTCTATGGTGCTTAAAAAAGGCATTTTGTTTTCCTCCTCGTATTGACTGAGTTTTGTTTTAAAGTTAAGTTGAAGTTGCGGGGGTAAGGTCATCATTTTATCAATGAATTTCCCTAGATTGATAATCTCAAACTTGGTTAATCCCCTTTGATATAAACCTCTGACTAAGTTCCACTTCCATTGTTCACGCTCCCTGAGATTATTAGTCGTAGCCTTAGTTTTTAGGTGTGCCATGACTATTATAGCCCAAATATTCTCACTTTGTTCTAAGTCTTCCCATTGATAATCCAATAATTTGACCATTAAAAAATCGACTCTCACTTGACTTCCCCCTAACCCATATTGATAAAAATCCGGTCGCCAAGACCTACTTTCATCCCCTAAAATAGCTAAACTAATAACGGGTTTATGGTACAAATCAAAGGCTCGATAATTATAAATAAACATTCGTTGAGGGAATTTTAGATCATATTGACTTTGGACTTCAATATGAATTAAAAGCCAGATTTCCTGATTATCTAATAACCAAACTTTCAATAATTTATCAGCATA
>NZ_JASJFE010001009.1:0-5737 GCF_030067735.1 Microcystis sp. M53598_WE2
AATTTACTGACCTAGTCTCAAAAAATTTGGCAGTCCATATCATAAATCGGCTGATGTTTTCTGACCCCTTTTACCTCTGGCTGCAGTTTGAATAAGCTGACCACACATCTAAATTATCGGTTAAGACGGCATGAGAGCTACAAGCAAAGATAGGGAGCTAGAACTTTTGTACTAAAAATCTCTAGGGCTGGTTTAAATTCAGTAAAGCTTACTGAAAAATATGTTACATAATTAGCTTATCAGATTTATTATTAGTGACAAGAGGAGGTAATACTAAATCCTGTTTAAAAGGTATAGGAGAGTGGGGTGTGGGGAGAAGGGAGCGCTGGAGCTGCGGAGTGGGGAGCAGGGAGAAACAATTGATAACTTGAGAGTTAATCACACTATTAAAAACGGATTTGGTGTAAGAGAGCGTTTCTCATCAAGATGAAGTATGACGGCATTTGGCATCATCCCCAGACGACCAGCTACTGCTCCAGCCTTCCCCAGTTCCAGCCTTCCCCAAAACCCGATACTTTGTACCTCACAAGTAAGATAAATGCTTGTCCTAGACTAAAAGAAATAGGGTCTATTGGGGGAGATTCCGAGAAATTATGGAAGGAAGCTGCAATGAGAGCGAGATTCGCAGTATTTTACTGAGGAATTTCAACTAAAATCCTAAACCCCAACACCCTAAAACCTCACACCCAACCCCCAAACCCGAAAAAAATCTCTTGGCCGGTGGTTTTTAACGGTGGAATTGGGAACTATAGAGATGAAACCCGAAAGGGTGAATCAAGTCCTTGTTTAGAGAGAAACCCCTGATAAATTTCAGATTGCGTTGGAGGCAAAAATGAGAGAAATTTCCGAGCATCCGGTCAACGGGGACTATTATCGGGCATCTTTTGCCATTGTTGTTCTTGGCAGCCTAGCTAGGTAGGGAGTTATGAGCGAAATATTGCTGGTAGAAGACAGCCAAACGCAAAGGGAACTGATCTGTGATCTACTCCGCAATAGCGGCATTAAGGTCACGATCGCCACGGATGGGGTGGAAGCCCTCGAACATATTCAGAGAGCCAATCCGGATCTCGTCGTCCTCGATATCGTCATGCCCCGCATGAATGGTTATGAGGTGTGTCGTCGTCTCAAGTCGGATCCAAAAACCAAAAATGTCCCGGTGGTCATTTGTTCCTTGAAAGGGGAAGTCTTTGATCGCTATTGGGGCATGAAAATCGGAGCCGATGCCTACATTGTCAAGCCCTTTGAACCGATTGAGTTCATTTATACCATTAAACAACTGTTGCGCCGATAAAATCGCCCTCACCGGGGACAGTCTAGCTATGGCATAGGTCAAGACAGCTAAAAACGCCGCCCGAATTATTAGTTGCAAGAGAACTAAACTCATGCTTAACAACGCCGATTTTTTTGCTGGTAACGCTCAAAATATCGCCCCCGACAATCAGGAATTACAAACTCCCGTCGGTGAACTGTACTTGCGATTTTATCTACCCTCTCAGGACGAGTTTGCCCTTAGTGCCGTGGGAATTTGCGAGGTAATACAGCAACCACTAGATCGCATTACCCCCATTCCCAATGCTTCACCCTTGCTCCTCGGCACGATCAATCTCCGGGGTCAAGTGATCTGGGTGGCGGATCTCGGGCAATTTTTGGGGGATAGCAGCCGCTTAAACACCGATCGAGCCGAAATTCCCATAATTGCGATCAAAGAAGAGGAAACGATCCTCGGTTTAGCGGTGGAACGTTTGGGAGATATGGAATGGCTCGACCCAGATAAACTAGGTAGTGCCGCCAGTATTCCCGATCAGATCGCCCTCTATGTGCAGGGAGAGTGGATTCTGGGCCAAGAATCAAAAAAAACCTTAAGACTACTCGATTATCTGGCCATACTCCGTTTTGCCCGTTGGGCAGCTTAAAACCTGAAAAAAATAGCAGAATAGGATTTATAGGAATTCTTTCTTGAAACTACTAACTACTTCATTTAACTTTACTAGGGGAGGGGCAAATGCCGTCAGGGACAGAATACGCAAAACTTTATAGAAAGGCTAACACCGCCTATTGCCAGGGCAACCTTGAGGATGCCGCCGTCATTGTCAAAGAGATGATCAGCAAGTATCCCGAGGATGCCAATGTCATGCTTTTACAGGGTCACATTCATCTAGGACTACAACAATACAGATTGGCGGAGGAACGTTACGAAAAAGTGCTGCAATTGGCTAAAAATTCTCCCACTAGCTCCGATCTAGTCGATTATGCCCAGCGTGGTCTCGATCAGATTCGGCAATTGCGTTTTGAAGCCGAGGAGGGAGATTTTACGATCGCTGCTACGGAAAGCATTGCCTACAGCGAGGCAGCTTTCGATCCAAGTCAAAGTTTTAACCGTTCTCGCTCCTGGAAGTCGCAAGGGGCTGCCCCCGATGGACAAAAAAAAGGGCTGGATTGGAATAGTAGTCTTTTCAATGAGGAGGATCCCAGCGAGCCTACGGTAAGTAAAGTCCATTCCTATGACGATGATTTTGAGGAATCGGAGGAAACCGCCTTTAGTTCCCTTACCCTGCCGGGCCCTGGCTCTCACGGTTCCCAGTGGTCTAGCGATTCGGCGGAGGGGGAAGCCCCTTTCCCCTTTTTAGAAGCGGCGGAGATTGACTCGCTGGAGGAAGGGTGGGACGGTGAGTTAGGGTCAACGGGAGAAGCCACTTTTATGGTTTCCTCTGCTCTGGGGGGAAATCCCCTCACCGGTAGAGATCAGGAGTTATCCTATAGGGATACCCTAGAAGAAAGCACTTTTGCCATTGACCTGGAATCGACCCACCCACAAGGGGCAAAAACTGGCCCTAATCAGGGCAGAGTCACTCAACAAAGAGACGAGGAAGACGAAACCGGAGATTTTGGGCAACCAGAACTCAATGATGAGGATTTAGACGGTTTTTCCCCACTGGCTCTGACGGATACGGTTCAAGGACTGGGGGACTGGGAGCTATTTACCCCTTCGGGGGGGGAAGCTTTAAGTGGTGGTTTTCTCCCCGAACCCAGTGCGCACCTTAATGCCAGTTCTGGTGTGGGAGAGCCTAGTTTTAATCCTTCTCGTCTAAAAACCCCCAATGACAAAAGAGATAGTCATCTTACCCATGCTTCCGAGCACTTGCTCAAGCCAGTGGTGGAAGTCAATCCGGGCAAATTAGGCTTTTTTGTCAACGCTTCTTTAGGCAAAAAACAACTAATCCTAGGGGCTTTAGCGGGTATTACCCCTGTGATCATAATTTTTGCCGTTAGTACCACCTCTTGGCTTTCTACGCTCTTGGCTGCCAAACCAGCCCCGAATAGCCAGGCAAAAACCGAAAATGTTGCCCCCAAACCGGCCCCGAAACCGCCAGCCTCAGCCAGTCTTTCCCCCTTCAGTCAACCGGTACTAACCACGATGTTATTAACCGGACTGGGAACCATGGCCCTGACTTGGCTAGGTTTACAGTTGCTAATTAGTCAGATTAAGCGCAGTCTCAACGATCTGCAAAGCCAATTCGATCATCTCTCGGAAGGTAATTTTAACGCTAAAGCGACGATCTACTCGGAAGATGAATTCGGTCAACTGGCCAATCGTTTCAATCAGATGGCTCGGGTGGTGGTAACTACCACCACGGAAGCCCAACGCCGCGCCGCCGAAACGGAACGGGAACGGGAAGACTTACAACGGCAAGTGATTCGACTTCTCGATGATGTGGAAGGAGCTGCTCGGGGGGATCTGACCGTGGAAGCGGAGGTAAGCGCCGATGTTTTAGGGGCGGTGGCCGATGCTTTTAATTTGACTATCCAAAACCTGCGCGAAATTGTCCGACAGGTGAAAAAAGCGGCAAAACAGGTGAATCAAGGCAGTACCAATAGTGAATCTTTCGCCCGCAATCAGTCTAGCGATGCCCTGCGGATGGCGGAGGAATTGGCCGTCACCCTTAATTCGGTACAGATGATGACCGACTCAATTCAACGGGTGGCGGAAAACGCCAGAGAAGCCGAAGAAGTCGCTCGCACTTCCTCGATTACCGCCCTGAAGGGGGGCGATTCCGTGGAAAGAACCGTGGCGGGAATTCTACAAATCCGCGAGACCGTATCAGAAACGGCGCGAAAAGTCAAGCGTTTGGCGGAAGCTTCCCAGGAAATCTCGAAAATTGTCGCGGTAGTCTCTCAGATTGCCTCGCGGACCAATTTATTGGCTCTTAATGCCTCGATTCAAGCGGCGCGAGCAGGAGAGGCGGGCCGCGGTTTTGCGGTTGTGGCCGATGAGGTGCGTCAGTTGGCCGATAGAGCCGCTAAATCGCTTAAGGAAATTGAACAGATCGTTTTACATATCCAATCGGAAACGGGTTCGGTAATGACGGCGATGGAGGAAGGGATTCAACAGGTTATCGATGTCACCGAGCGCTCGGAACAGGCGAAGAAGTCCCTAGAAGATATTATCCAAGTTTCTAATCGCATCGATACGCTGGTGCGATCGATTACCGCCGATACGGTCAAACAACGGGAAAATTCCCTCAATGTCGCCCAAGTTATGCAGTCGGTGGAGTTAACCGCTCAGGAAACTTCCCAAGAATCCCAACGGGTGGCGGGTTCTCTGCAAAAATTGGTGAGTATCTCCCGGGAGCTGCTTTCTTCGGTAGAACGGTTTAAGGTAGACTCAGAGGATGATCGATAATCGGTGAGCGCTAATCAGTCGGTTATTGATTGGCCGCTATCCCTCAAGATTGACCGCTAGAGTGAGTAAAGTTATGCCTAAACTTAGTCTCTGCATGATTGTCAAAAATGAAGCCGAAAATCTCCGGCGCTGTTTGGATAGCGTTAAAGGGGTGGTGGATGAGATGATCGTTATGGATACGGGTTCGACCGATGATACGATTGCTATTGCTCAAAGTTACGGTGCCATAGTTCCTAGCTACGATTGGCGGGGTAATTTTTCCGATGCCAGAAATGAGGCTTTAAAATATGTTACTGGCGATTGGATTTTAGTCCTTGATGCTGATGAGGAATTAAATGCCGCTATCGTACCGAAAATGCGTCGGGCAATGGAAAAAGAGGAAAATTTAGTGATTAATTTAATCCGCCATGAAATCGGAGCCATACAATCACCTTATTCTCTAATTTCGCGGCTATTTCGCCGACATCCTCAGGTCACTTTTACCCGTCCCTATCACTCAATTATCGATGATAATGTGGCTATTTTATTAAAAAAAGAGCCTAATTGGAAAATAGTTGAACTGCCAGAAATTGCTATCTTTCACTACGGTTACACCGTGGATAAAATAGCCAGCTTAGATAAGTTTGAACGGGCAAGAAAAGCGATGGAGGGTTTTTATCAGCAACATCCTCACGATCCCTATGTGTGTAGTAAATTGGGAGGGTTATATCTGAAGATTGGCAGGGATAAAGAGGGTTTTAAGCTGCTCAAACACGGTTTAAAATGCCATGGCTCTAATCCGCATATTTTATACGAGTTATATTATCATCTCGCTAATTATTATTATTCAGTGGAGGAATTTAAGCAATCAGCCGATAATTTTATTAAAGCGATTAAGCAGCCAATTTTAGATAAATTAAAACTGGGTGCTTATAATAATTTAGGTGGGTTATTATACGAAGCAGAAAAATACGAAACGGCCTTATCTATCTTTGAGAAAACCGTAGAAATTGATCCTAGCTATGCCGATGGTTACTATAATTTAGGACTGGTTCTCAAACAACTGCACCGGCTACC
>NZ_JASJFE010000832.1:0-3376 GCF_030067735.1 Microcystis sp. M53598_WE2
AGGACAATTCAAAGAAGTTAATGACAAAATAGACAAGTCATCTGAACAACTTAATGGCAAAATAGACAGATTATCTGAACAACTTAATAGCAAAATAGACAAGCTATCTGAAGAAGTGAATAACTTAAGAGTTGACATAGCAAATATTAAAGGAGAATTAACAGGCGTGAATAAACGACTAGATAACTTGGAATTTACTAATCGAACCATCTTTGTTGCTATTGTTACTGCACTAATGGCAGGATTAGTTAAGTTATTTTTACCAAACCTTCCTACTAATCCTTAACTGTGATTCAAAAAGAAAACGGGTTTTTTGAAAAAACCCGTTTTCTGAATCTGAAATCGAATTCAAAATAGGAAATAGCGTTGGGCCATAGGTAAAACCGTAGCGGGTTCACAGATTAATAATTCCCCGTCAGCACGCACCTCGTAGGTTTCGGGATTAACTTCCATGCGCGGTAAAGCGTCATTAAGCTTCATACTAGCCTTACTGATATTGCGCGTATTCGACACTGCCACGGCGGTTTTTTTCAGCTTTAACTTCTCAGGAATGCCCGCTTTCATAGCATATTTAGAAACAAATGTCAAGGAAGTTTTGGCGATCGCACCGCCAAAAGAGGCAAACATGGGACGCATATAAACCGGTTGGGGTGTGGGAATACTGGCATTAGCATCGCCCATTTGCGCCCAGGCGATTAAACCGCCTTTCAGGACAATTTCCGGTTTTACGCCAAAAAATGCCGGTTTCCAGAGAACCAAATCGGCTAATTTGCCCACCTCGATGGAACCGACATAATCGGAGACACCATGGGTAATAGCAGGATTAATCGTATATTTAGCAATATATCGTCTTGCCCGCAGATTATCATTCTCTCCCGTTTCCCCGGTCAGTCTGCCTCGTTGTACCCGCATTTTGTGGGCAGTTTGCCAAGTGCGGATAATTACTTCCCCCACCCGTCCCATAGCTTGAGAATCGGAGGAAATGATGCTAAAAGCCCCTAAATCGTGGAGAATATCCTCGGCGGCAATAGTCTCTCGGCGGATGCGGGATTCAGCAAAAGCCACATCTTCGGGAATACTCCGGTCTAAATGATGACAAACCATCAACATATCGAGGTGTTCCTCTAAGGTATTCGTCGTATAGGGACGGGTGGGATTGGTAGAGGAGGGTAAAACGTTCATTTCCCCGCAAACCCTGATAATATCGGGAGCATGACCACCGCCGGCCCCTTCCGTGTGATAGGTGTGAATGACGCGATTTTTAAAAGCGGCGATAGTGGCCTCGACAAAACCGGCCTCATTGAGAGTATCGGTATGAATCGCCACCTGCACATCGTACTTATCGGCCACGCTTAAACAGGTATCAATGGCTGCCGGAGTGGTTCCCCAATCTTCATGGAGTTTTAAGCCAATTACCCCCGCTTTTACCTGTTCCGCTAGTCCTTCCGGCTGACTGCTATTGCCTTTACCCAAAAAACCCAAATTCATCGGGAAAGCTTCGGCGGCCTCTAGCATTCGATAGATGTTCCATTCTCCCGGGGTGCAGGTGGTGGCATTAGTTCCCGTCGCAGGTCCGGTCCCGCCACCAATCATCGTGGTAATCCCCGACGCGATCGCTGTCTCAATTTGTTGGGGACAGATAAAATGAATATGGGCATCAATCCCCCCTGCTGTCAAAATCATCCCCTCCCCGGCTAATGCCTCGGTAGCAGGTCCGATGATAATATCGACATTATCTTGAATGTGGGGATTGCCCGCTTTACCGATTTTATAAATTTTGCCGTCTTTAATGCCCACATCGGCTTTAACGATGCCCCACCAGTCGAGAATTAAGGCATTAGTAATCACTAGATCTACCGCCCCATCTTCCCTAGAAATGGGGGATTGGCCCATCCCATCGCGAATTACTTTACCGCCGCCGAATTTTACCTCATCGCCGTAGGTGGTGAAATCTTTTTCGACTTCGATAAATAATTCCGTGTCTGCCAGGCGAACTTTATCTCCGACGGTGGGGCCGTAGGTTTCAGCATAGGTGCGGCGATCGATGCGATAATTCATAGGGGTAATTCTCTCAAATCGACATTGATTATACGATCGATTTTCCGGCAATTATCGCTTTTTGGGGATTTTCTTCCATTTTTAATCTGGCTCGTTTTCGAGGATTTCTTTGGCTTTCAGTAAAGCTTGGTGATGTTCTTCGGTGACGGTGGGATATTTTAAACCAAGGGATTCGAGGGTGTGATAAATAACCGCCCCCACAGCTAAACGGGTAAACCATTTGCGATCAGCCGGGATAATATACCAGGGGGCCCATTCGGTACTGGTATGATTGAATACCTCCTCGTAGGCTTTCATGTAATCACCCCAAAAAGCTCTTTCTTTGACATCATTTTCAGAAAACTTCCAGTTTTTTTCGGGGCGATCAATTCTTTCCAAAAATCGTTTTTTCTGTTCTTCTTTAGAAACATTGAGAAAGAATTTCAGGACAATAACCCCATTGTTAACCAGATATTTTTCAAAATTATTAATCTCCTCAAAACGTCGATGCCAAACTTTCTTGGTTCTGTCTTCCGGGGGGAGTTTTTGCCGTTCCAATAAATTTTGATGGACGCGCACGACTAATAATTCTTCGTAGTAGGAACGATTAAAAATACCGATACGACCTCGCTCCGGTAAAGCTTTATAATATCGCCAGAGATAATCGTGATCTAGTTCTTCGGCCGAGGGTACTTTAAAGCTAAATACCTGACAGCCTTGGGGATTTAAGCCCGACATAACGTGCCTGATCGTACCATCTTTACCCGCCGCATCCATGGCTTGCAGATTAATTAACAGGGCATAGGTATCCTGAGCATAAAGTTTATCTTGAAACTCGGCCATTTTTTCGATACCCTGTTGCAGCAGCAAAGTGGCATCTTCTTTGGTAATGTAGTCTGGCTTAAACCCGGGATCGTAGTCTTTGTGCAGAGAAATTTCTTTACCCGGTGGCACGATTAAGGATTGTAAAAATGCTTGGCGATCAATTTTGCTGACCATGCTCTTCTCCTTGATTGTTTTGACCCCTAAGATTACATTGTAGCACTTTTGCTCGGAAAATATCTAACCCTTGAACCGGCGAGCCAAGGATGAAGTGACAGAAATGACCTAGAAACAAGTATATTTAAATACTCGATTTTAGCGACTCCTCATCTGACGAGAAAGTAAAGAATAATTTTTAGGTGATCGCAAATTCGGTAAACTGACGCACTTCGGGAGGTTGAAAAGCTAAAACTATTTCACTACTGGGAATTCCTACGCGCATTAATTCCGTGGCGATACCTGCTTCTGTCCAATCTTCTTCAATATAAATTTTGTCATTTTTTGGACGAAGATAAAC
>NZ_JASJFE010000628.1:0-2028 GCF_030067735.1 Microcystis sp. M53598_WE2
ATCTTTAGCATTAGCACCGATAAGCAACGCATCAACTATCTTGCCAAAAACTACCATATAGTAGAAACATTTCTCTCCCTTGTTTTCCAACACTTTCCTAATAGCCCCGAAGCGGTACAATCTGCCTATAACCTCATCTTAAGACGAAAAGCGATCGCAACCGAAACCGCCATCCTGCAAAAAATCGCCCTTTTATCCCAACAATACGCCCATCTTGCCCCCAAACTCCAACAATGGCAACAAATTAGGCAACAACTCGCCAAACGCTGTTTTGATATACCCACCCCCGAACAACTTCCCTACTACCAACAAGAAATTAAATCCCTCGAACAACAAGCGGAAAACCTCGAACGAGAATTAAATATCCCCGAACTTAACCTCGAAAAAGAACTGCAAAACGCTGATTTTCGTACCATCGCCTTAGAATTACCCCAAGGAACTACTCTAATTGAATTTTTCAGGTTTAATAACTACAATTTTCCGGCAATTCCCGCCAACGGTGACGCTGCATCCTTTCCCCCTCGCTATCTCGCCTTTATCCTACCTGCCCAAGCCCCAGAACAGCTAACTATGATAGATTTAGGAGAAGCTGAACCCATAGACAAATTAGTGAAAGAGTTTCGGGAATCGGTAGAAAACCCACGAGGATTAAGTGTGGCCGTATTTAAGAAAAAAGAGGATATATCGCCAAAAATTGAACTAAGCCAGCTTATTTTTCAGAAAATCAAGCCTTATCTCAGCCAAGAATTAATTATCTGTCCCGATGGCGAATTAAACTGCTTACCCTTTGAAATTTTACCCACCGATAAAGGCAGCTACTTAATGGATGAATATCGCTGCAACTTCTTAAATGTAGGGCGAGATATCCTGCGCTTTAAAGCCAAAATTCCCGCCAAAGTCACCTATCCCCTCGTTATCGCTAACCCTGACTATAACTTAGCTAGTCCCGAAAACACGCCCTCAACTGCCGAAAATGAGGAAAAATTCCCCTTTAAACCATCCTTACGCAATTTAGCCACCTCTAGACAAGGACAAATATTCAACTCCCTCCCCGGCACCGAAATCGAAGGCGAAAAAATCGCTAAAATACTCAGAGTCAAACCCGTTACCGCCGCCAAAGCTTTAAAACCTCTTGTCTCCAAAGCCCAAAAAGCCCCTTATATTCTCCATATTGCTACTCATGGCTACTTTCTCGGCGATATAACCCCCGAACTGGACACAATTAACCAAAACTTCATGTTATCGAGTCTTTCCGCCTCAGAAAGATTCCAAGTCGGCACCAGACAAAATCCCCTGTTGCGTTCAGGTTTAGCCTTTGCGGGGGTGAATACGATGTTAAACGGCGGTAAACTACCCGAAGAAGCCGAAGATGGCTTATTAACTTCCCTAGACGTGCAATCTATCAACTTAGCAGGGACAGAGTTAGTAGTAACATCCGCCTGTGAAACCGCCTTAGGAGACCTCTACACAGGAGAAACCCTCATCGGTTTGCGTCGTTCCTTCATCCAAGCAGGAGCAAAAACCGTTATTATCAGCCTTTGGAAAGTGGAGGATGTGGCTACCACTATCTTAATGCAGTATTTCTATTATTATCTCCTGAAAGCCAAACTTAGCAAAGCAGAAGCTTTGAGAAAAGCCAAATCTAGCCTCCAGCGTCTCACCATCGCCAAAATGCGTTCCCAATGGCTAACGGAAGATGCCATCAAATCGGCAGAAAAACACAGTATAGGAACTGCTGCCCATTTGCGGGAATTAAGTCAAAAATCTGATTTAGAACGCCCTTATGAAGCTCCTAAGTATTGGGCAGCTTTTATTTGTTTAGGGAATCCAGCCGGTCTTCCGCTTTTACCATTTTGACAGCCGAGCAAGGGACAAAATCTGAAAACCCACATTCCGCACCCTAAGTGTCACAACGTCTCAAAAGAGGAAGGGGCGTGAGTCAAAATACTTAGGGTCTGCTGAAAAAGTTTTTCCTAGGGGCAGGGTGTAGGGTGTGGGGTGTGGGGTGTGGGGTTTTACCCATTTTCA
>NZ_JASJFE010000988.1:0-5527 GCF_030067735.1 Microcystis sp. M53598_WE2
ATATCTCGCATTCTAGCATATATCGTGTAAATGCGCTAATATTTAACGGTAAAGCCGTCGTAGAACGACGGGGTTTCAGACCCAAATTTTCGATGACCGTAATCCGGGACAATCAGCCTAACATCTGGTGACAGCATCGGCAAGTCAGCAACGCTCAGTGTTAGGAAAGCTGGTAGCTATTGCTTTTTACTTAAAAAATATGGTATGATGGAAAGCTGTCAGTTTTACGAAAGCCGATGAAAACGGAAGAGATTATCAAATCAATCGAAGCCGAGTATCTCAAGAGCGATCTGCCCATTATCCATGTCGGTGACACGATCCGGGTAGGGGTGCGAATCGTTGAAGGAGATAAAGAGCGGATTCAGCCCTACGAGGGCATTGTCATCGCCAAACGCCATGGCGGTATCAACGAAACGATTACAGTACGCAAAGTCTTCCAGGGTGTGGGAGTAGAAAGAGTCTTCCTGCTCCACTCGCCGCGGGTTGCCAGTGTCAAGATCATCCGTCGTGGTAAAGTACGTCGGGCGAAACTCTACTATCTGCGCGATCGGGTTGGCAAAGCCACCCGGGTACAAGAACGTTTCGATCGCCCTCTCTAAAAATTTTCCGGCGACAGCCTAACCAAGAAAGTTGCTCAATCGCCAACAACTACGCTATAATAAATAAAGGCCTTAAAAAAGCCAAATAGTTTAGCGAATGGGCGCTCTTAGTTCAGTTGGTAGAACGCAGGTCTCCAAAACCTGATGTCGGGGGTTCAAGTCCTCCAGGGCGCGTTTGGTAATCACCAAGCCGATAACTGCAAAGGACATGATCTAAATGTCTGGGGGTTAGTGTGGGTTGTCCG
This sequence comes from Microcystis sp. M53598_WE2, assembly GCF_030067735.1. Lineage (NCBI taxonomy): Bacteria > Bacillati > Cyanobacteriota > Cyanophyceae > Chroococcales > Microcystaceae > Microcystis > Microcystis sp. M53598_WE2. The sequence goes on from NZ_JASJFE010000988.1 coordinate 845, forward strand.
GTGAAAATGATAAGTTAAGGATAGCTTGAGTATCATTTTAAGGAGTAGCGATCGTGGCCAAAAAAGAAACCCTAGAAAAAGACACGAGCGACAAGAAAGAGGGAAGCTCCTTTCAGGTCAAGGAATTCGTCAATGAAAGCAAAGAAGAACTCGCCAAAGTCGTCTGGCCTTCCCGTCAGCAACTTTTGAGTGAATCAGCGGCCGTGATGTTAATGGTGACTTTGGTAGCCACTCTCATCTATCTGATCGATAAATTCTTTGCCTGGGGTGCGGGGAAGGTGTTCCCATGAATCTAGAAGAAGAACAGTTTCCCGAAGAAGTCAATCTCAGCAACCTACCGAAAAAACCCCGTTGGTATGCCGTGCAGGTGGCTTCTGGTTGTGAGAAACGGGTCAAAGCTAATTTGGAACAGCGCATCCACACCCTCGATGTGGCCGATCGCATTCTGCAAGTCCAGATTCCCCAAGCGGCCACCGTCAAAGTCCGCAAGGATGGTTCACGGCAACATGGCGAGGAAAAAGTCTTCCCCGGTTATGTCCTGATCAAAATGATCATGGATGATGACGCTTGGCAGGTGGTAAAAAACACCCCCCACGTGATCAATTTTGTCGGGGCCGAACAAAAGCGCCACTACGGACGCGGCCGCGGTCACGTCACCCCGCTACCCTTGAGTATGTCAGAAGTCGATCGCATCTTCAAACAAGCTCAGATTCAAGAACCCGTCGTCAAAATCAATATGGAAGTTGGCGATCAAATCTTGGTTCTATCTGGTCCATTTAAGGACTTTGAAGGGGAAGTGATCGAAGTTAGTCCCGAGCGCGGCAAACTCAAGGCCCTGCTCTCCATTTTTGGTCGGGATACCCCGGTCGAATTGGAATTTAATCAAGTCGAAAAACAAAACTAAATCATGGCTAAAAAAGTCGTCGCAATTATTAAACTAGCTTTACCTGCCGGTAAGGCTAACCCTGCTCCTCCGGTGGGTCCTGCTTTAGGTCAACACGGGGTGAATATTATGGCGTTTTGTAAAGATTACAACGCTAAAACCGCCGATCAGGCTGGGATGATCATCCCTGTGGAAATCTCCGTTTTTGAGGATCGGAGTTTTACCTTTATCCTCAAAACTCCCCCCGCTTCCGTTCTCATCCGCAAAGCGGCCGGTGTGGAAAGAGGTTCCAACGAACCCAACAAGAAATTTGTCGCCACCATTACCCGCGACCAATTACGCGAAATCGCCCAGACTAAAATGCCCGATCTTAACGCTAACGACATCGAAGCGGCCATGAATATTGTGGCGGGAACGGCCAGAAATATGGGTGTCAAGATCTCAGACTAAATCTTATTTCGGGGAGAAGTTAAGCTTCGTTATTACCCAAGGAGCAACAAATCAGATGGTAAAAAAAGTTTCACGACGTTTGCGAGATGCCCAGGCTAAGGTAGAAAATAAAGCCTACGAGCCATTAGAGGCACTGACATTATTAAAGGAATTAGCGACGGCGAAATTCGACGAAACCGCCGAAGCTCATATTCGTTTAGGTATCGATCCTAAATATACCGACCAACAACTGCGGACAACGGTAAGTTTACCCAAAGGAACCGGACGCACGGTGCGAGTAGCGGTCATTACTCGCGGGGAAAAGGTACAGGAAGCGAACAACGCCGGGGCCGATATCGTTGGTTCGGAAGAATTAATCGAAGAAATCGCCAAGGGGATGATGGATTTCGAGGTTTTGATCGCCACCCCCGATATGATGCCGAAAGTGGCTAAATTAGGTCGTCAACTCGGTCCGCGGGGTTTAATGCCTTCACCGAAAGGGGGAACCGTAACCACGGATTTAACCGGGGCAATCGCTGAGTTTAAAGCGGGTAAATTGGAATTCCGGGCCGATCGCACCGGTATCGTTCACGTTCAATTTGGTAAAGCTTCTTTTAGTGCCGAGGATCTGTTAGTCAATTTGAAAGCTTTACAGGAAACGGTGGACAGAAACCGGCCTTCCGGGGCCAAGGGGCGTTACTGGCGCACGGTTTACGTTTCTTCCTCCATGGGGCCATCGATTCAAGTGGATATTAGCGCCCTGCGGGATCTGAAATTAGCAGAAGGTTAATGACAGTTATTTTTTCTGAAAAAGCCTCCAAGGTATTGGGGGTGTTTTTTTGGCTTGATCGCCCGATTGATATAGAATCAAAAGGCTACACTCAAGATTAATCGCTTGAATTGTTCTCTTGTATCTGTTCCTAAAGCCAGCGTGTGGATTGTAGATTCCCCTAATACCCGTATTTTAGCCCCTTGTGCGATCGCTCTTGGTAACTTTGATGGTTTGCACCTAGGTCATCAAACCGTCCTACAGCCAATTTTTCAGGATGGCCCCGCTTATCCCACCGTTGTTAGTTTTACTCCCCACCCGCGGGAATTTTTTACGGGAGAAAAATGGCAATTATTAACTCCTCTAGGGGAAAAGGTGGAGGTTTTAGAGAATTTAGGCGTTAAACAATTAGTTTTACTGCCTTTTTCGGCTGAATTAGCTTCCCTGACTCCCTTGGCTTTTGTCGAACAGATTTTAGTAGAAAAATTACAGGCTAAATCGATCAGTGTTGGTCAAGATTTTCACTTCGGTTATCGTCGTCAAGGTACAGCCGAAGATTTATTACAGATCGCCTCTCAATTTAATATTAAAGTCGAGATTGTTGGTTTAAAAAACTGTGGGGCGGGTCGGATTAGTAGTTCCCTAATTCGTCAAGCTTTGGCAGCAGGAAACGTTGAGCAAGCTGGGCAAATGTTAGGTCGTCCCTACAGTTTAACCGGTCGCGTGGTCGTCGGGCAACAGCTGGGCAGAACATTAGGTTTTCATACCGCTAATCTACAGGTTCCCCCCGATAAATTATTGCCGCAATTCGGGGTTTATTGCGGTTGGGTGCCTCTTGATGGTTCTCGCTTACCGGCAGTTATGAATATCGGTTATCGTCCCACGATTGAGGGAAAAACTGTCAGTGTGGAAATCCATTTATTGGATTGGTCGGGCCATGTATATGATCGCATTTTAACGATGGATTTAGTGCAATTCCTGCGACCAGAACAGAAATTTAATTCTCTCGATCGATTAAAAAATCAGATCGAGATAGACTGCGATCGCTCTCGGTTAATTCTAACTTCTGTCACCGACAACTGCTAATATTTTTGGTATTCTCTTTCCACTTTACCCACCGCTTTCAATAAAGGAGAATCGAGGGAATCGATCCAATCAGCTACTTCTCGCGCTAATCCTAGGGTAACAATGCCTTGAGACGGTGGTAATTGACCAGCTAACGCCTGACTTTTGATGGTTTTCAGGACAGAAATTAAACCCTCAATCTGAGTCAATATTTCTGTTTCCCGCATCTGTTCGGCCACGGTAATAGCTTGGTCAATTGATTGAACTAATTCCCTTATTTTCGTTTCCATAATATTCTAGTGACACCAAAGAGATGTAAGCGTTAGTCCTCGCCCCTCTCCCCATTGTATATTGGCATCTCGCGAGTCTTTAATAAAAGTTTGCTGACCACCACCGTGATAACAATAAGGTGGATTCTGGGGGGCGACAATTCCTTGATAAACCGTTGTTCCCGCCGGCAAAGTCACCGATACTACTTTGGTCGCTTGATTGGGAGGATTCCACTTTTGATCGAGGGCTAAATTTCTGATCGCCTCCACATTGGTGGCATATTCATCCGTGGTCAGAAAACGACCTTTTTTGCTATTTTCGTCACTATAATAACGGAAAAAAGTCTGGGGTTTTTCTAGGGTAACTGCCTGACATTCACTATTGCGAAAAGTGATGGCAAGATCTGGAGGGAGGGGACAGGAAGGGGCCTGATCTTGAGCCAATACTTTCTGAGAATTGAAAGTAAAATTTTTGGGTAAACTATTGGTTAATGTACTGGCAGCGATTCCTAAAACAAGACTAAAAACGAGCGAACTGGCTTTCATCTTCACTGATTAAGAGAAATTCTTCTCGATTTTACCGTACTGAACCGACTGAAAATCTTGATTTCGCCCACTGGCAACAATTCTTAACTAATTTTCTCCCTGCTCGCCACCCTAACCCTGATTAGCTCCCTAGCAGAAAATTTCCCGCCATTGTCTGTCAACTTTTCTCGCTAGTGTGGGCAAATTAGGAAAAGAATCGTTAAGATCAAAAAAACTTAACATTAATCTTCTTGACAAAATCCCCCATTTGTGCTATGAGAGACGCTATTGATATTTTGATGGAAAATTTGAGCCAGAGCATCGTCGGCCAAACCGAATCGATTCGCATTGTGCTGGTGGCTTTGCTCAGTGGTGGTCACGCTCTCCTGGAAGATGTCCCCGGAGTCGGCAAAACCCTGTTAGCCAAATCCTTAGCGCGTTCAATTAACGGTCGTTTCCAACGGGTACAATGCACCCCTGACCTCCTGCCTAGTGATATCACGGGAACCACGATTTGGAACCCCAACAGTCGCGAATTTGAATTTATCCCCGGCCCCGCTTTTGCTAACGTCCTGTTGGCCGATGAAATCAACCGGGCCACCCCGCGCACCCAATCGGCACTTCTAGAAGTCATGGAAGAAAAACAAGTTACCATCGATGGAGAAGCGCGGCCGGTTCCCCAACCCTTCTTTGTGATCGCCACCCAAAATCCGATCGAATATCAAGGCACTTTTCCGCTTCCA
>NZ_JASJFE010000565.1:0-1796 GCF_030067735.1 Microcystis sp. M53598_WE2
GGGATAAAAATAAGGCAGAACGCAATCTATCAAAATACGAAGTCTCATTTGAGGAGGCAAAAACTATTTTTGATGATTCTCTCTATGTTAAATTCTACAATCGAGTCATTTAGAAGGAGTTGATATTATGTTAGTTAAAGGAATTAAAAAAGGCAAAATTATTGAGTTATTAGAGGAAGTTGATTTTCCCGATAATGAAGAGATATTAGTAGAAATTAGAGAGGTTAATGATTTTTGGTCAGCCTTGCAAGATTTTAGGCAAAGGGTAGATTTGGCAAGTCTTGATGATGATACTTTTGATAATTGACGCGACAACTCAACCGGGAGAGATGTTCATTTATGACTCTCAAGTATTTACTAGATACTAATGTTTTGTCAGATCATGGCTCTTATACCAGTTATCTTAGCCGTTGTTGTAGTACCTTAACCCCGATACTTTACCCACAGTTAAAAACGAAAGGAAAAAGGCAGTAAATCCGAGAGATTAAAACGATAATTTTGCTGGGTTCCACAGATAATAATCTCTGCTTGCGGCGCTAATTCGGCTATCCATTGACGACAGGCTCCGCAGGGAGTTAACTGACTAATATCATCCTTCCCATCGATACAGGCTATAGCGATCGCCCGTACTTCTCGATCGCCCGCTGCGATTATTTGCGCTAAAGTTGCCCTTTCCGCGCATAAACTCAAGCCATAACTAGCGTTCTCCACATTAGTACCAGCATAAATCTTTTTATCTGTCAAGACCGCTGCCCCCACCCGAAAACGGGAATAGGGAGAATAGGAAAGTTTCGCCACTTCCCGAGCAGTGTCACAGAGTTGTTGTCTTTCTTGTTCAGATAGGGTCATCGGCTAGATAGCATCCGAGGCAACTTTGATTACTTCTTAATTATCCCTTTGGTCGTGCTTTGATGACATCCGAGCAAGACGGCCATTTGCCGTTGAGATAAATTTCCCTCTTGACTAGGTTGGTAGAGCAAGTTTCTTTGTTCTATGTTAAGATGTTGGTGGCTTAGTTTTTGGGATTTGTTGTTGCATTGATCGGACAATACCTCATGAGCCTTTCTCTGTCAACTCTTAAGGAGTCGTGCGTTTCATTTTTGAATTGGCGATTTAAGATCAGTTTTGTTTAAGTATCTTTTACCATGACTTCTACATCGAACTTTCAGCCGACGATAGTCTCAGAGTTTTAGCCGACCTCGAACTCAGGCTAGTTGCTCATTTTCACCGCAAAAACTGCATCCATAAATTTATCGCCGAATTTTAGCATGGAAATTGACACAATACTGCAGCAAATTGATATTGGAGAAGACCAAGAATATGAGTTTAAATCAGCCGAGGGAGGCTTGCCAAAAGACATTTGGGAAACTCTTTCAGCTTTCGCTAATACCGATGGCGGTTACATTATTTTGGGTGTTAGCGAAAAGAAACCTAGATTAGAAATTACAGGAGTGCGTAACCCTAAAAATCTTCAACAAGAGTTTTGGGATAACCACAACAACCGACAAAAACTGAATATATCTATCTGTTCTAATTCAGACGTAGAAGTAAAAAAGATTAATGAATATCAGCTTCTCATTATTCATATTCCTAGAGCTACCCGAACTCAGCGTCCTGTATATATTAACGGCTCTTCGGTTGGTGTTATGCAATAGACGGGGGTTATAAGGGATGTAACCCTTATATAGAAAGGCATTTAGCGATTTTTGTCAATTGTTTTCGATCTAGAGCGAACTAATCAATTAAGTCTCTTACCAGATAAGGATTTAGTCGATTTATGCCCCCCTATCGAACCA
>NZ_JASJFE010000792.1:0-4240 GCF_030067735.1 Microcystis sp. M53598_WE2
GTGGGTAGAATAAATATAAATAATCTCCTGTCTCCTGACTCCTGACGCCTGCCTCCTGACTCCTGACTCCTGCCTTCGTTAACTAACTTTTTGCTTCCTCTTTAAGGGAATAAATTGGTTTAAACCAACCTTTGCGCCAGAAGTAGAAAATCAAGCCTCCCGCTACGGCTAACATGACTAACCAGACAAGGAAATAACTCCATTCTCCTTTTAATTCTGGCATATTCTCGAAGTTCATGCCATAGACACCAACGATAAAAGTTAAGGGAATAAAAATCGTCGAAATTACGGTTAAAAACTTCATAATTTCGTTTAATTTATTGCCCATAGTGGACATATAAACATCCATCAAACTCGCCGCTAATTCTCGATAAGCTTCGATAATTTCCAGAATTTGAATGACGTGGTCGTAGGAATCCCGAAAATAAATTTGTACTTCATCGCTGACTATACCATGATGGTCACGCATGAGTAGATGTAGGACATTTCGCATCGGCCAAATTAAGCGACGCAGTGCCAATAATTCCCGACGGACATCATAGATTTCCTGCATTGTATCTCGATCGGGATTACTAATGATCATATCTTCCAACGCCTCAATCCGATCTTCGTAGTGTTCTACCACGGGAAAATAACCATCGATAATCGTGTCTAATAATAAATAGGTTAAATAATCCGCCCCCGATTTCCGTACTCGTCCCTGGGAAGTGCGAATTCGATCTCTCACTATCTCAAAACAGTCCTGTAATTCCTCCTCTTGAAAACTTAAAAGATAGCGTTTTCCCAAGACAAAACTCACCTGTTCCGTATCAAAACCGCTTTCATCTTCTTTCAGTCGCACCATCTGAGAAATCACTAACAATTGATTGTTATAGTCCTCTAACTTCGGTCGCTGCGGCACATTAACCACATCTTCTAATAACAAAGGATGCAGATTAAAAATTTCTCCCACCTGTTTTAAAACCGTCTCACTACCTAACCCTTGAATATCCATCCAAGACACGGTATTTGTGCCAATATAGGGGGCGCAAGCATTGGGAGTAATATCCACCTTGCGAATGGCGTTATCTTCATCGTAGTCGATTAAAATAATCCGCGAGGGTTTGGCATCCGGTTCGATAATTAATGTCCCTGGTTCACTACCCGGTTCATCATAAAAATAATCGAAGTAGTCTTCTTCCTCGTCTCCATCGGTATCGGGACGATTGTTGACGAATATATCGGGTTGTAGTTGGGTCATAAGCTTACAACAATCTGGCTAATTTGGGCAATCAGAAAACAGAGAAGTTAAAAAATTTAATTTGCCTAAAGTTACTATCTATCGCCATGAGATTACAGTAAACTGAAGATTGTTTACTGATTTATTCCCTCCTGATGATTGTCAACGATCAGATTAATCGGGAGAATTAGCCATCTTGACGGCCAAAATTTATGGAATCCGCCTCTTTTATTCCCCGTCTAGTTATCCCCGTCGGTGATCCCGCCGGGATCGGCCCTGAAGTGGTGTTAAAAGCGATCGCCGATTCCCCAATCTCGTGCAGTTGTCAGATTACTCTAATCGGCACAAGAACGCTTCTCGAAAAAGCCTATCACGATCCCCATCTTCTCGATCGCTTTTCTCTGATCGATTTGCCCTACAATCAAGAAAAAATCGTTTGCGGGCGTGGGGATGCCCACAGTGGTGAAATTAGCTTTCTTTACCTGCAAGAAGCCATAAAACGCACCCTCAAGGGCGAATTTGACGGTATTGTCACCGGTCCGATTGCCAAATCCTGTTGGCAGTTGGCCGGTTATGATTTCCCCGGTCAAACGGAGGTTTTAGCTACCATGGCGGGAATTAACCGTTATGGGATGCTATTCGTCGCTAAATCCCCTCACACCGGCTATAACTTACGCACTCTCCTCGCCACTACCCACATACCCCTGCGAGAAGTTCCTGATGCTCTTAACCCCGATCTGATGACCCGAAAACTAGATCTATTGATCGAGTCTTTAAAGCTAGATTTCGGCATCGATCGCCCAAAAATCGCCATATCCGGCCTTAATCCCCACAGTGGCGAAGCGGGAAAACTGGGAAGGGAAGAAAAGGACTGGTTACAGCCTTGGCTAGAGTCAATGGGGCAAAAATACCCGCAAACCCAATTAATCGGCCTTGTCCCCCCCGATACGCTTTGGGTGGAACCGGGGCGCGCTTGGTTTAGCGGTCAAGGGCAACCCGCCGACGCATATCTGGCATTATACCACGATCAGGGACTAATTCCCGTCAAATTAATGGCTTTTGACTGTGCTGTTAATACTACCATCGGTTTACCTTTTGTTCGCACCTCTCCAGACCACGGGACGGCTTTTGATATCGCCGGTCTTGGCATCGCTAGGGCCCAGAGTATGCAAGCGGCGATCCAATTAGCGATCGAATTATGTCAGCAGCGGGACAACCGGAGAACTAAACTAGAGATATAGCGCTCGATAGGAGACAATTGGGATATGGGTATCGCTTCAGTTAACCCTGCCACGGGAGAAATTCTCAAGACTTTTACCCCTCTAACCTCGGAGGAATTGGCGGCGAAATTGGCCCTAGCTGAGGCCACTTTTCAGCAGTATCGCCGGACCGCCATCAGTGAACGGGGACAGTGGTTACGGCAAGCGGCGGATATTTTGGAACGGGATCAAGTAGCATTGGCTAAAACCATGACTTTAGAAATGGGGAAACCAATCAAATCAGCGATCGCGGAAGTCCTCAAATGTGCCTTGGTTTGTCGTTTTTATGCCGATAATGCCGCCGGTTATCTGGAAGATGTGCTGATTGCCACCGATGCTAGTCGCAGTTTTGTCCGTTATCAACCGTTAGGGGTCATTTTAGCGGTTATGCCCTGGAATTTCCCTTTATGGCAAGTATTTCGCTTTGCTGCCCCCGCTTTAATGGCGGGAAATGTCGGCCTACTCAAACACGCTTCTAATGTCCCCCAATCAGCTTTAGCGGTGGAAAGAATTTTATTAGAAGCCGGTTTTCCCGAAGGTGCTTTTCAAACTCTTTTGATCGGGGCCGATCGCGTTAGTGATTTAATTAACGATGAACGGGTAAAAGCCGCCACTTTAACCGGTAGTGAACCGGCGGGGATGAGTTTAGCAGCCGCCGCGGGAAAACAGATCAAAAAAGTGGTTTTGGAGTTGGGAGGTAGTGATCCTTTTATCGTTTTAGATACTGCCGATATCGAGGCGGCAGCGGCTACGGCAGTGACGGCGCGATTGTTAAATAATGGTCAGACTTGTATCGCCGCTAAACGGTTTATTGTTATGGAAACTGTCGCCGATCAATTTGAACAGTTATTAGTGGCGAAATTCCAAGCTTTAAGAGTGGGTGATCCCCTCGATGAAACTGTTGATATCGGTCCTTTGGCCACGGTATCGATCGTCTCGGAAATTGCCCATCAAGTCGAAAAAACCGTCGCTATGGGTGGTAAAGTCCTTGTGGGGGGTCAACGTTTAGAGGGAAAAGGTAACTTTTATCTACCAACGATTTTAACCGATATTCCTGTCGGTTCTCCGGGGGAAAAAGAGGAATTTTTTGGACCGGTGGCTTTACTATTTCGAGTCAAAAATATCGATGAAGCGATCGCTTTAGCTAATGATAGTCCCTTTGGTTTAGGTTCTAGTGCTTGGACGAATAACCCCGCAGAAATTGAGCGTTTAATTACCGAAATTGAGGCCGGTTGTGTGTTTATTAACGGTATGGTTAAATCCGATCCTCGCTTGCCCTTTGGGGGTATTAAACGTTCTGGTTTTGGACGGGAATTAAGTGTCGAAGGTATTCGCGAATTTGTCAACGTTAAAACTGTTTGGATTAAGTAAATCAGTAGGGTGGGTTAGCAACGCGTAACCCACCACCATAACCAAAATCACCCACCACAATTGTCGGTGCGTTACGCTATCGAAGAGCGCACCCTACGGATTAAAAATATGCCGCGCATTTTTGATAATATTGAGTCCCATTTATTGCCAATTTTACAGAAAAGGGGCTGATTTTTGTGTGGGTTATTTTAATTTGCGCGGTTGGCAGTAACCTTTACACCTTTAATACCTTTGACCTTTATGATGAGCTAAGGCCATTTGATAACAAGAAATGGGGGATACTCCTTTTAATCTTTGTCCTCAGTCATTTCTTCCCAAATAGCAACGACTATACTAATAGGTAAAAAAACAACAAGAAAGGGAATATAAATTAAAGTTATTAATAAATCAA
>NZ_JASJFE010000580.1:0-4541 GCF_030067735.1 Microcystis sp. M53598_WE2
GGTGTATTCTTTAAATTTGAGGAAGTTTCCGATATAGTCATAGTTAAAAGTTTTGCAATTCTAGCCAATTATCTATCATAACTCTCCACCATCACAGCAGACGGGATAATAAAGAAAAAACTCCAAAACCGATTAATAAAACCCCACTGACAGGATTAATCCACCCGGACCATTGACGCAGAGAAAGAAAGCTTTTCAGCGAGGCAGTAAAAGAACCGACGATAATTAGGGGTAAAACATAACCGCCAGTGTAGGATAACAATAATCCCCCTCCTAAGCTTAAATCTCCCGTATTTGCCACCCATGCCAATAGAGTTGCTAGAACAGGTGTACTGCAAGGAGAGGCGATTAAACCAAATGTTAAACCGAGAAGATAGGACCGCAAAATCGGGGGAAAATCGCCGGTAATCCAATCGGTAGCGCCAAGGGAGGGGAAGCGCAGGGGTAATAATTCCAAGAGGTTTAACCCCATCAAAATAGCGATCGCACTGACGATAATTGGTAAACCGATCCCCACCTGTCCATAGACTTTTCCTAAAGTAGCGGCAATTAGTCCCAATCCCGCTAAGGTGGTGGCTAATCCCAGGGAAAACCATGTGGACTGCCAAAAAGCCGCTAAACGACCTTGATTTTCGTAACCCCCGATATAAGCGACGGTAATCGGCAACATCGACAGCATACAGGGGGTAAGACTGGTGAGTAAACCGGCTAGAAAAATCACGGCAATACTGACAAAACTAAGGTGAGTTAGTTGGGAAGTTACTAAGCGATCGGCGTATTGTTCAAGGTGATAGAGTTGAGTCTGTAATTGGTCTAACATATTGGGGAATTTTTCAGGCTAAATTTGGCTCATTTCTAGGATATTACCATCGGGATCACTGACAAATAAGGCCTTTCTACCCGAGGCACTCATTTGAATTGTATAACCTTGACTTTCTAGATAGTTACCCATGGCCGCCACGTCATCAATAGCGAAGGCAATATGAGGATTGCGTCCCCATTTTTCGGGATTGGGACGGTAGTTTTGGTAATTGGTATCGACAATTAAATGAATTTGATAATCTCCCACTTGATACCAAACCCCATCGTATTGAAAAGGGCGATCGATTCTAGTCAATCCTAGAACATTTTCGTAAAAGTTAACGGCTTTTTCTAGATCGGTGACTAAAATCCCCGTGTGTAAGGATCGCATGATGTTCATAGTTAATATCTGACTCGCGGATCGAGCCAACTATAGGTTAAATCGGCAATTAAGTTAAAGATAACAATTAAAATCCCATAGATAAAGGTAATCGCCATCACTACGGGGGTATCACTGCGGGAAATAGAATCGATTAATAAAGCACCGATCCCCGGCACACGAAACACTTGTTCTGTGACTAAAGCTCCAGTAAAAATTGAGGGAATATCAAGAGCAATCAGGGTGACAACGGGAATTAAAGCATTGCGAACTATATGCTTAGTGAGGACAGAAAAATTAGTTAGTCCCTTGGCTAAGGCAGTTTTAACGTACTCTTGGTGAATTTCTTCAGTTACGGAAGAACGCACGAAACGCATCAACATCGCCCCTTGATATAAGCTTAATACAGTTACGGGCATAATTGACTGTTTAACCTGCTCGATCAAACTATTAAAATCGCTAATTTCTAGGGTACTGTTATAAAAAGATGGTAGCCAGTTTAACTGCACACTAAAGATAATAATTAATAATAATCCCGTCACAAAGGTGGGTAAAGAAAAGCCAAGTAGGGAAAAAGTAGAGATAATTTTGTCTAACCAAGAATAGCGCTTGACTGCCGAAATTACGCCCAAAGGAAAAGCGATTAAAACCCCGAAAATATAGGCAATACCGACAATCCAGAGAGTTGTGGGTAAACGCTGCCAAATGAGGGTAAAAACCGGGCTGCGACTGGTGAAAGAATAGCCCATATCTCCTTGAAGAAATGCTAACAACCACTTGACGTAACGCACGGGAAGGGGTTGATCTAATCCGAGACTTTTGCGAATATTTTCTCGCACCGCTTCCGTAATAGCTGGATTAGCGGCAAATTCTCCCATCGGATCCCCCGGCGCTAGGGCCAAAATGCCAAAAACCACCATACTAATAGCTAAAAGAGTGGGAATCGAAAATAATAATCTTCTCAGAAAATATTTGAGCATTTATTTACTACGCTTCCAGTCCTTGATGTTCCAAGTATTTCTATCCCAGGGAGTTAATTTAAACCCCGACAAACTATTGCTAATTGCCACCACATCGGCACGATGAACTAGGGGAATAATCACAAAATTATTGATTAACATATCATTCATTTTAATTGCTATTTCTCTCCGTTTTTCTGCGTTTAATTCTTGACTAAAAGCTTGCCATAATTTATCGTATTCAGGATTACAATAACGAGCATAATTATCCCCGGCCCAACCATCAGCTTTTTGGGGAATTTCGCTACAGGTAAAGGTTTTAAAATAGGCTTTCGGATCGGGACTATTATTACCTGTAGTGTACATTTGTAGGTCAGCATAAAACTTTTCTACCGTGTCATCGTTAGCAGGATCGCTGGAAAAGAAAATACTGGCATCAATAGTTTTTAATTCTACTCCTACCCCGATCGCTTGTAAACTTTGTTTGATAATTTCTTGGGTTTTCTGACGAAGAGGATTGACGGTAGTTTGAAAAACTAATTTCATTTCTACCCCATTTTTATCCCTAGTACCATCACCATTACTATCTTTCCATCCCGCATCATCTAGTAATTTCTTAGCCTTTTCTAGATTAAATTCATAGCGAGTATTGGGCGAATTATATTCCGATGGCATCACAATAAAATTGGGAGTTGTTTTCCCAGTAATACCATAAAGTTGCGTGGCAATAGTATCTCTATCAACGGCTAAAGATAAAGCTTGTCTTACTTTTACATCACTTAAAAAAGGATGGAGAAACTTAATACTAGACCTCTCACCTTCGGGAGTAGCTTGATTAGGATCACTCAGATTAAATAAAACTCGTTCAATCAAAGAACCGAAACTAGATATTAACTGACCCCGACCCGCTTTTTCTAAATCACTTAAAACCTTAGCCTCTACTTGCAAATTATAGGCATAATCCGCCTCCTGTGTCTGTAAAACCGCTCGTGCCGCAGAAGTGGCATCACCTCCTCCTTTTAATTCTATTCTTTGAAAACCTAATTTATCCGCTTCTCGAAAGAAAGAATTTGGTTCATAAACCGCCGTATCTCCCGGTTTAAATTCTACCACTTTATAGGGACCCGTTCCCACCGGTAATAAATTAGCGGGGGCCTGGCGTGCCGTTTCATTGCTATACTTTTCATAGAGATGTGCTGGTAAAATCATCCCTTCTGTTCCCACAAAAACTAATGACCAAGCGGGATTAACTTGCTTAAAAGTTATTTTAACCGTATGGGGATCGATCGCTTCTACACTTTTAACTATTTCATAATTGCCAGCGCTAGTAGAACCGGTTTTCGGATTGGTAATAAAATTATAGGTAGCGATGACATCTTTGGCAGTAAAAGGAGTACCATCTGACCATTTAATATCTTTTTTTAGCTTCCATGTCACCGATTTACCATCCCGGGCAACTCCCCCATTTTCAATAGTAGGAATTTCTGCCGCTAAAAAAGGAACTAATTCCCCTTTTTCATCGAAACTAGCCAAAGGTTCTAAGGTAATGCGACTCGCTTCTGAGTCTTTAAATCCCGTGGAGAGATGGGGATTTAAAATCGTCGGCGCTTGCCAATATAAAAGTTTTAAAGTTTCTGTGTTACTATTGGTCGTTGCTGGAGGATTATTAGCTGTTTGTTGACGACAAGCACTAAAAAGCAGCGTACAACTAAGGGATAAAATTAACAGGGGCAAGAAAAGCGATCGCTTAAACATTTTTAATGACAATCAATAATTCAACAGGGTGACTTAGGTGATTCCCTACCCCACCAATAACAAGTTATCAGACATTGAGTCTTGATCTCGATCGATTAATTGATTATTTGCCTTTATCCATTCCTAGTCAAGTTAAATCGATCGTGCTATGGTAGCGATGCTGTACTAGACAATAAAATCTTAGGCACGGCAACGAAAATGCTTATGACCTTATTTCATCAGGGTGCGACAGCAGAGGAAATCGTTAATCGTTACCCATCACTAAACCTAGCTGACGTTTACGCCACGATCGCTTTTTACCTCAAGCACCAATCGGAAGTAGAATCCTACTTGCAACAGCGACAACAGCAAGCACAGGAGATTCGGGTAATCAATCAAGGGAGATTTGACCCCCAGGGATTGCGAGATCGCTTTCTTGCGCGTAAAGCAGCGCGGCAAGCATGATCAAGCTTCTGGTTGATGAGAACTTTGATAATACTTAACTGGTGCGTTACGGCGGATTACTAATTTTGTTTTTTCATTCCAAGCTTATCACCGCCTAACGCACCCTACAAAATTGCTGTAAGCCAACCGTTCCATCATAACGGCGCTGTTAAATCTTTGGTATTTAGCCCTGATGGCAAGTGGATTGTCAGTGGCAGTGAAGA
>NZ_JASJFE010000646.1:0-5964 GCF_030067735.1 Microcystis sp. M53598_WE2
ATATAGCCTGTTAAAAAATCAAGAAGATTGAACGGAACCCCAAAAAATTAAACTAGAAGCTATCAAAGAAAAGTTCCCAAATTTGAAAGAGATGCAGGAATTAAAGGAAGAATTTAGAAAGATTTATGAAACCTCGAAGAACAGGATAGAAGAACCGCTATCCATCTCGGAATGGTGGGCAAAATCGGCCAGTATATTTACCAAGAGTTGTCAAACAATCCGAAACTGGTGTGGAGAAATCATTAGTTATTTCGAGCGAAGAACAACGAAGGTCGGGTCGAGGGAATCAACAATAAACTTAAACTAATAAAACGGAGAGGCTATGGCTTGAGAAACTTTCGTAATTTTTTGGTTAGAAGTATGTTGTCTTGGCATTTTGTCTGTTAATTTAGCATAAATAGTAACGAAGAGCCAGATTTTCGATTTTTACAAGAGGTCTATACTTTTTCTAGCTCTTGTCCTGACCTCGGGATTCTATAGCCCCGTCCGTTGCCGTAAATCCCTCCGCTTGCGCTAATATTTGCAGATTGTGGGCTATGGGGGCGAAAGAATCGGCAGGATATTCGATTAAAGTGGCGGAATCGAGAAAAGTTTCCACTCCCACGGGACAACCCAAATAATCAGCCACCGCTTTTGGAGTAGTGGAACCGAGGAGAATAGTTCCCGATTGTCTCACAGAAGATAGCTTTTCCCAAGGCTCATCGATCATCAAAGATAAATGGGTGGGAGCAAAAAGATTCGATAATTTGATCGCTTTCTCCAATGATTCCACCACCACGATTAAACCATAATGAGCGATCGCTTTTTCCGTTAACAATCTCTGGGGATGTACCTGTAACTGTTTTTGCACTTCTTCCTGTACTATTAGGGCCAAAGCCTTATCCGTCGTCAATAAAATCGCTGCCGCTAGGGAATACTGTTCCGCTTGCGCTAATAGATCTAGGGCCAACTGTCTAGGATTGGCTTGACTATCGGCAATAATAACCAAATCAGAAGTAATAGAGAGATAATCGATTTTTACATGGTCAGAAACCAGTTTTTTAGCCAAATTAGTATAAAAATCACCTATTCCGGCAATCATCTCCACGGGAGCGATCGTTTTTGTGCCGTAGGCTAAAGCAGCGATCGCCTGTGGTCCAGCCACCCGATAAATCTCACTAATACCCACCGATTGGGCTGCCACTAAAATCGCCGGATGGATGCGTAAATCCTCATCGGCAGGAGATACCATGACAATCCGTTTAACCCCCGCTATTTTGGCTGGAATCGCCTGTTGGAGCAATAAACTGAGATAGGCCCGTTTCCCATCGGGAACGACAATTCCCACGCTGTTAACCGGTTGATAACGTTTCCCCCGAACCGTACCATCCTCAGGAAACTGGACCCAAGCTTTGGGAAGACGCTGACGATGAAAAGCCTCCATTTTTTCACAGGCAACGGCGATCGCATTTAATAAATCCTGCGACACCTGTTGATAAGCAGCATCGAGTTCCGAGCCACTCACCTTCAGTTGTTGTAGATTAAGGGACTGTTGGTAGAATTTTTCCGTGTAATCCACCAACGAGCGATCGCCAGAAAGTCGCACCTGCTCGACAATCTCTCGGACAAGCGATTCTTTTTCCCGAATTTCCGGATCGTCGAACCGTTCCCGAATTCGTCTCAGTTCCGTTCTGGCTGACCATGGCTCTGTGATAATTCGCAACATCGAGCTATTATCCTCTAGGGGCGAAACGAGATTAAAAAGTTTTCACTCCTCACACTCTAGCTTATCGCTTTCCATCTTGACCGGGGAGGGAGACGAAGTCGGTTAATTTAGCCGTCAGGAGTCAGGAGTCAGGAGATAGGAGTCAGGAGATTATTTTTATTTTTTCTCCCCACACCCCACACCCCACACCCCGCACCCCACACCCCACTTCCCCACTTCCCGATTTCCCCAAGGTAACAAAACCAGATATTCTACTAAATAGTCGCCTATCACACCAGCCTGATCTCGTGGTCGTCCAATGCAGTTTGCCAAGATATTAATCGCCAATCGCGGGGAAATCGCCTTAAGAATCCTTCATAGTTGCGAAGAATTGGGCATTAGAACCGTTGCCGTCCACTCTACCATCGATCGCCATGCCCTTCACGTTCAACTGGCCGATGAGAGTGTTTGTATTGGTCCGCCCCCAAGCAGCAAAAGTTACCTAAATATCCCTAATATCATCTCGGCTGCCCTAACACGCAACGCCACGGCGATCCATCCCGGTTACGGTTTTTTGGCAGAAAACGCCCGCTTTGCCGAAATTTGTGCCGATCATCAGTTAACTTTTATCGGTCCGTCTCCCAGTGCTATTCTGGCTATGGGGGATAAATCTACCGCTAAAAAAACCATGCAAAAAGCGGGAGTTCCCACTATCCCCGGCAGTGGTGGTTTAATTACCTCAGAAGCGGAAGCAAAACGTATCGCTGATGACATCGGTTATCCTGTCCTGATCAAAGCCACCGCCGGCGGTGGAGGGCGTGGGATGCGTCTTGTCAAGAGTGCAGATGAACTAGGTAATATGTTAAAAGCCGCCCAAGGGGAAGCAGAAGCGGCTTTTGGCAATTCAGGAGTATATCTAGAAAAATTTATCGAATGTCCCCGACATATCGAGTTTCAGATTTTGGCCGATAGTCACGGTAACGTGATCCATTTAGGAGAAAGAGACTGTTCGATTCAGCGACGACACCAAAAACTGCTAGAAGAGGCACCCAGCCCCTTCTTAACGCCCCATTTACGCTCAAAAATGGGTAATGCCGCCGTTAAAGCCGCTAAATCGATTAATTACGTCGGGGTGGGAACTGTGGAATTTTTAGTCGATAAACACGGCAATTTTTACTTCATGGAAATGAACACCCGTATTCAGGTGGAACACCCCGTCACGGAGATGATCACGGGGATAGACCTGATCCGAGAACAAATTCTGGTGGCACAGGGCGAAAAACTGCAAATTAAGCAAGATCAGGTGATATTTAGAGGGCATTCGATCGAGTGTCGCATTAATGCCGAGGATCCCGATCACAATTTTCGCCCTCACCCCGGCAAAATTAGCGGTTATCTGCCCCCCGGCGGTCCCGGTGTCCGCATGGATTCCCACGTTTACACCGATTACGAAATCCCCCCCTATTACGATTCCCTAATCGGTAAATTAATTGTCTGGGGAGAAAATCGCGACATAGCCATTAAACGCATGAAACGCGCCCTGCGGGAATGTGCGATCACGGGAGTACCGACGACTATTGATTTCCATCGTAAAATATTGGAAACTCCCGCCTTTTTAGCCGGAGATGTTTACACTAATTTCATCCAAGAACATCTCTTGCCCTAGCGCGTTACCATGAATTTTAGACGAGAGTAGGTTGGGGATAATAATGACAGTAGAAGTTAAATTTAACTCGTTTCAACTCAGCGATGAACAGTTCTTTCAACTTTGTCAGGATAACCGAGATTTGCGCTTGGAACGCAACCCAAAAGGAGATTTAATTATTATGCCACCGACTGGAGGAGAAACCAGCAATTCTAACGCTGGAATCACTGCCCAATTATGGTTATGGAATAACCTACATAAATTAGGTGTAGTTTTTGATTCTTCTGGAGGATTTAAACTACCGAATGGGGCCGATCGGTCTCCCGATGCTGCTTGGATACCTTTAGATAAATGGCAAGCTTTAACCCCGCAACAAAAGGAAAGATTTTTACCTCTATCTCCCGATTTTGTCATTGAATTAATGTCTCCTAGTGACAACATAGAAACCGCTAGGAAAAAAATGCAGGAATATTTAGATAATGGCACTCGTTTAGGTTGGTTAATCAATAGAAAAACTAGAGAAGTGGAAATTTATCGTCAAGGACAGGCAGTAGAAATTTTCACTAATCCAGAGAGTTTATCGGGGGAAAATATTTTATCTCAATTTGTCTTAGAACTTGATAATATTTGGTAATTCTATAATCCTATAAAAGAGAATCTATGATGACAGTAGTAGAAATTAAATTTGAATCTTGGCAACTCAGCGATGAACAGTTTTTTCAACTTTGTCAGGATAACCGAGATTTACGTTTGGAACGCAACGCAAAAGGAGATTTAATTATTATGCCACCAACCGGAGGAGAAACTGGTAATTCTAACGCTGGAATCACTGCCCAATTATGGTTATGGAATAACCTACATAAATTAGGTGTAGTTTTTGATTCCTCCACGGGGTTTAAACTACCGAATGGGGCCGATCGCTCTCCCGATGCTGCTTGGATACCTTTAGATAAATGGCAAGCTTTAACCCCACAACAAAAGGAAAGGTTTTTACCTCTATCTCCCGATTTTGTCATTGAATTAATGTCTCCTAGTGATAGCCTAGAAACCGCTAGGAAAAAAATGCAGGAATATTTAGATAATGGGACTCGTTTAGGTTGGTTAATCAATAGAAAAACTAGAGAAGTGGAAATTTATCGTCAAGGACAGGCAGTAGAAATTTTCACTAATCCAGAGAGTTTATCGGGGGAAAATATGCTGCCAGAATTTAGTTTAAATCTTACTTTGATTTGGTAAATCAGAGGTAGTGATTGCCGTTTAAAGCTTGGCTTTGTTAGGCATTGTATTCATCGATAAAATACCGAATTCATTTTTAAGGAAGATAGTCATAATCAAGGATTTCTGCAAGGGTGAAGGGTGATTCAATCGGGAATAAATCAGCAGCAAGTTGATACTTTCTGAAAGTATCTTCTCTGGCTGCTAGGTAACAATCTATCCAGATTTCAGGAATCAATCTTCTCAGACTTGGACTCTCTCTTAATAAGCGTTGAACTTGTCGGCGTTGTTCAACAACTGTGCTGCGCCACCCCTGAGCATTTGTTTCCTTTTCAGTTAGCCAGTAAGTCAATTTAAGCAGATGTTCGGCAATGACGGTTAAGCGACTTTCTAGTTCTCGTTTTTCACTCCTGCCCATCGTTTCAATTTCTTCGATTAAATTTTCTAAGTCTAATTTTTCAAAACGATGTTCTTTGAGTAAATTAGCGGTTTCTTGTAACCATCCGTAGAAATCTTCTTGATAAAGACTTTTACCTGACGAGACTAAAGACTTTTCGATGCTCATTTGATGATGACCCAAAAATATAATAGAGCAATCGGCGATTCTTACCACTGTTGCCTCTTGCCTGTTGCCTCTTGCCTGACTTCTGCCAGAAGTCTAATATCGCAGGATTACTCCCGAAAACATCAGAGCTTTAAATTTAAGCTAAAATTGGGTAAAACATCTTCACCCGACAAATCAGTGGGATTTTCTAAGATCTCCACTTCCTTTCCTTGACGATAAATTTCAACTTGCCGATTCTGCGGATCGATTAACCAGCCTAACCTTGCGCCATTTTCCCTATATTCGAGCAGTTTTTTCTGTAATTTGTCAAGACTATCAGATTCAGAGCGCAATTCCACCACAAAATCGGGACAGAGGGGAATAAATCCCTTTTTCTGCTTAGGGGTTAAAGATTCCCAGCGTTCTCGACTCACCCAAGATAGATCAGGAGAACGAATCGCCCCATTTGGCAGTATAAATCCAGTGGAAGAGTCAAACCCGACTCCTAAAGCTTCATTTTCTTCGCACCAGCGAAACAATTGTCCTGTTATACGAAAATTTCGCTGTCCTGATTCGCCACCTGTCGGGGGATTCACGATTAATTCTCCTTGGGCTGTACGTTCTAATTTTAAGTCCCGGTTGACCACCGCAAGGGCTTCAAACTGTTCAAGGGTGATAGAGAGAGCGATCGCGCTAGGAATTTCTAAGGAGAGGGTTTCGGGTGAGGTAGTAACTGCTAACATAATCCTTTGATCAGGTGGAACTTACATATACTATTAAAGATTATTTGTCAAGTTTTTGCTCAGACTTCTTGAGCTTGCGCTGACCAAATTCCCGATTTTTTGGGGAAGCTTCCACCTCGATCGGGCGGGTTCA
>NZ_JASJFE010000006.1:0-3953 GCF_030067735.1 Microcystis sp. M53598_WE2
AACTCACATCTGATAACTGTTAACTTACCCACTGATAACTGATAAGTGGGTGGGTGGAATTAAATATAAGATGAACGTAGGTTGGGTTGAAGCATGAAACCCAACGCCCGATTATGTTACGCTACCGCTAACCCATCCTACACATAATTGTGCCTCCCCACTTAACTGATAACTGCTAACTGTTAACTTCCCCACTGATAACTGTTAACTGTTAACTGATAACTGTTAATAGGCACTTCTCGGTCGAGAATTGACGGTAGATTGGGGTTGAGAAGCGGGGGCAGGTTTCAGGTTAGGGGCAGATTTACGCTGTAAAAAGATAGTTTGGAAGGGTTGGGGATGAGTTAATCCAGTTTCGGGTTTTTCTGCTTGTTGAGCTAGTTGATGTTTAAGGGTTTCATTGGTGGCCAAAAGATTGCGCTCGTGACGTTGCAGTGTTTCCAGTTTACCAAATTCTTTGTTCCAAACCTTGGGAATATATACCGTCCAAGCATATATTCCCAGAGTCGAACCCAACAGACAAAAAGTAATCACGGCCACTATTCTTTCTAGGAGGCAAAGGGAACGTAATTGACGCGAGGCTAATTGTTTTTGTGTCGGGGCCACGGGAACTCTCGCCACCGATTTAGTCGTCGGTTTGACGGTGGGAGTCGGGGAGGATTGAGTCACTGGTTTAGTAGTGGGGTTGGGGGGAGTTACCCGCGACTGGGGACGACGTTGACTCCCTTGGCTTTTTTGGCGAGAAACGGGAACGGGAATATAGGACTTATGGGCAGCAGACATGATTTTCTCTCAATATTTCTAGCTAGTTGTCGTTGTCAAAAATTAAGTTTCTAAAATCAGGAGTCGGTCATCAGGAGTCAGTAGTCAGGAGTCGGTCGTCAGTGGTTCGTGTTATGCAATGGACGGGGTTATCAGGGATTTGTCAATTGTTTTCCCTCTAGAACGAACTAATCAATTAAGTCTTTTGCCAGATAAGAATTTAGTCGATTTATGCCATCCGATCGAACCATGCCAAGTAACGAAGAACCATATTTAATTGATCACTGTTGCCTTTTTTCCTTTTTACTTTTTCCTTTAAAATCACTGTTCTAGTTCTAGACGTAAACGATATAAAATAGTTTGCGGATGAACTTGAGCGAGAATTTGATTGATCACCGTACTCGGTCCAGATGCCCCCCAACTACAACCGCGTTCTAGATAGATTTTAGCGGCTTTCCCGATGATATAGGTTCCATAAGCGGCAATTGCTCCCTGTAAGAGAGCGGTGCTACCGTAGAGGGTTAAAGAGGTGGGATTTTCAAAAATACTCGCCGCCGCCGCCGCCGTTTTGCCCAAACCGATAATCACAGTGCCGAGGATTTCCCCCACCAGCAACCCCGCACTACTCAAAAGTAGAGTCCGCCAGAGTTGACCAGCTTGGTGACTGGTAATCGGCAAGCCGTACAAACGAGCTAAAGCCCGAACTAGAGTTAAATCGACGATTGAAGCCCCTAGTAGGTCTAAAATAGCGATCGGATTGGCCGCAATCGCTAAAGCCTTATATTTCGCGTATTGCCAGATAATTTCCTCCGCTTGACTGTCCCGGAGTTCTAGGGTTTTTCTAGCGATATTTTCCTCCGCTTCTTGCCCTTGCACTAAAGCATTTAAGGCCAGTAGCGATCGCCCTTCCCGATTTAAAATCGTTAAGAGTTTATCTTGCAGCTCCTCAATTTGGGGGGGAGGGGTTTCCCACTCAGTCACCACGCACCCATCGGGGTATTCCACCCGGACGGGAATCGGTTGCGGTTCGGCGGCTACCATAACTATCTCATCGCTAGTTAACAAATCTTCTAACGTTTTTTCGTCCCGATTGGTTCCTAATCTCTGTAACTGCTGAAAAATCTGACGGCGATCCGCTTCTGGATAGAGATCAATCTTATTAAACACCAAAATAATCGGTTTTTTTGCCCGGCGCAATTCTCCTAAGGCCTCGTATTCAGTGCGGGTAATATCCCCCGCGACGATAAATAAAATTAAATCGGCACTTTTAGCGACTTCTCTGGCCATATTCGCCCGCGCTTCCCCTTCAATCTCATCCAATCCGGGGGTATCGATTAATTCTATCTGGATTTTACCCGTGGCTGGTGTCCAACGCACCGATCGCGGCCAGCGTGTCACCCCGTGCAGGGGTCCGGTTGCCAGGACTTTTTGACCGACTAAAGCGTTTACCACCGAGGATTTACCGCGACTGACTAACCCGAAGGCTGCCACCCGAATCACCGTTTCATCCAGTTTAGCCAAGGCCGATTTTAGGGACTGTAAATCCTGTTTAACGGCGGCCTGAAGTTGGGGATCGGGGGGATAATTCCAATGACGGCGAAAACTGGCATACCAAGTTAAAGCCTGTTGTAAACTAGCTTTAGCCTGATTGTAATGAGTTTCCTCGAGCGATGGGGTCTTGGTCACGGTTGATTTTTTTACTGTTTATTGATGCTGCTGCCTTTATTGTAGAGTTTCGGGGCGGTAACTGAGACGCGGTTATTTGGGGTGGTGGGGAGGTGGGGAAGTGGGGAAGTGGGGAGCAGGAGAGATGGGGGAATTTCAACTAAAACCCTAAAACCCTAAAACCCTAAAACCCCAACACCTAACATCCTACTCCGCCAATCCCAATTGACCCAATAGCTGAAGGATAGTTTTTCCAGTGACGGGATCTCGCCAATCGGGGGCAATTTCCGCCAGGGGAAGCAGCACGAAGGCCCGTTCTCGGCAGCGGGGATGGGGTATCTTTAATTCGGGCGTTTCTAAGATCAGGTCATCATAAAATATTAAGTCTAAATCGAGGGTACGCGGTCCCCATCTTTCCCGTCGGACTCTCCCGAATAACTGCTCGATTTCTAACAATTTATGCAGTAAATCTAAGGGAGATAAGTCCACTTGCACAATGGCGCAACCGTTGAGATAATCGGGCTGAGGAGGGCCGACGGCTGCGGTTTGATACCATTGGGAATGAGCTTCTAGTGTAATTCCTTTGACTCGCTCTAATTCCCCTAAAGCTTGCCCTAAAATTGTCGCTGAATCTCCTAAATTACCGCCTAAAGCGATCGCCGCCCGCTTCATCCACATCCTTCCTCAACAATAATCTCGGCTAATTCCCCCGTCGCCCCCAAAGATTTACCTAAAGATATATTGACATTTGGATGCTTTTGTGATAGTTCAAAAACTTGGGCTTCGATCGCGTCCGTAATTGCACCAGTAAAGAGGAAATAGGGCAGTATAGCAATTGTTGGGCTACCTTGAGCAATTAAACTCTCGATTTGTTGGGATAAACTCGGTTCTATCGACCAATAAGCTGTAATTGCTCCAGAAAACGCCGCTAGATTTTCCACTTCCCGATTACCCCCGGGGCGACGACTACCGTGGGACAGTAAAATGCGGTCTTGGGGGCTTAAATCAGCAAATTGTCGGGATAACAGCGATTTTATGCCCTGATAACTGCCTAAATGGGGCTTTAACTCTAGCTCAATCGGCGATCGCACTTTGGCCACGGCCGCGGGAATATCTTCTTTAACGTGAACCCCCGACAGGAGAAACAGGGGGATAATCTGCAACCGGCTACATCCTTGGCTTTGTGCTTGTTGGGCAAAAGCTTCTATTTGTTGATGGAGAGGTGTTATCACTAATTCTAGGGCGGCAGTCCCTACTAATACCCGATTATCTGCTTCTAGAACCGCTATAGATGGGCTAAACTCCGATTTACTCGCCAATCTTTCGGTGGGTTGACTGATTTTTTCTTGAACTAAGGCTGCTAATCGTGTCACCGCCATGGCTGGACGCGGATCGCGACTACCGTGGAAAACCAATAAGTAGGCTGAGGAGGTCTTCAAAGAAATCTTGCCAAAATAGTTTAGTTTTTAGCCTAATACATTTTCTCTCCCTTTAGGCATCAATGCCCCTGATATTCTCAATTTAGC
>NZ_JASJFE010000047.1:0-2170 GCF_030067735.1 Microcystis sp. M53598_WE2
AAACTGATTATTTATTCCCCCTTTTGCATGACTGCCTCTCCTGATATGTAGCCTATACTCAACGGATGGCCGTATTACTTCCGCTTTTATCACTCAATCCAAGCTTTTGGGGGGTTCTACCCCCCAAACCCCCCGTTGGGGGCGTGGCGCCGCCCCCAAACCCCCCGCGCATTAGCTTTTCGGTGGGATGCTTACAGGCAGCTGCTGATACATTTGTCATCATTTAAGAGTCATACTAAATCTGGTTATTAAAAACTGATTATTTATTCACCCTTTTGCATTAGTGCCTGCTGCCTTTTACCTGTCCTGATATGTAGCCTATACTCAACGGATTTAGTATTATTACTGTAGTTTGGTATGGGCTTTTTTCTCATAGGTGCGTTCAAATTTTCTGCGGGTGTAATTGGCAGCGATCGCTATTGCTAAAGCCAAAATTGCGAAAATAAGGGTAGTAATTTGATAGATAGACTGATTTGGGGATAAAATTGCCAGTAAAGCTAATAATATCCCCATTAAAATTGCGATTTGTTTAGTTTTTACCATTTTTTCATGGGCAGTGCTACAGGTGCGACAGTGGACAGTGTGACGAGAATAGCGATCGAGGGGTAAAGGATCGGATAAATCGATCGCCGTTGTCCGCTGGCTGGTGTAGCCTTGATAGTAGGGGAAAGAGTCCCCATAGCGATCGAACCATTGACGTAACTCAATCACCAAGGCATCGGAACTTTTTAAGGGTAAGTATAATTTTTGTAAACTATCTCTTGACTTTTCCACCATTTGCTGCTGACTTTGAATTAAAGGTAGATCATCTTCGAGGATGCGACTTTGACGCAGATGTTCCAACCAGCGCCAACGGTATTGACGGGAGTTAACGGCAAAATTTTGGTAACGTCGCATCAGTAAGCGAGAACGACCTTGACCCAGAGAAATCCCGTATAAAGCCAATCCAGCACACCAATCGGGATTAGGCAGAGAAAAACGATAATGAACGAGATTAGGGGCTATAAAATCCAGATATTTCCAGCTTTCCTGCGGATTGCGGCTATTGCGCCACTGACTGCGAATTCCCCGCACCGAGATTTCGAGGATTTGGAAGGCTAACGGTTGAGCATTTTCCCGTTTTGCCCCGAATTCGCTGCGATCATGGCTAATATTAACATGGGCGGGATCGAGGAGATTTTCGAGTAAATAGCCCTGTTCGTAGGGAAAATCGATGACATAATCGGTATGGACACAATTGGGGTCTTCTAGGTCTTTGATGATAGGAATATCGCTTTCTTTCGCTGTTTCCTCTTCTCCTAACCAAACCCAGAGGACTCCCTGACGTTCCACCACCCCATAGGATTTAACCTTGGCATTGCGGGGAATCGGGGTATTGACTGGCAGTTGGGGAATATGGGAACATTTTCCATCCGTCTCGAACTGCCAACCATGGTATAAACATTCTAAACGCCCAGCGATCATCTGTCCTGTGGAGAGTTTCGCCAAGCGGTGGGGACAGCGATCGAGCAAACAGCCCCATTTTCCCTGCTGATCGCGAAATATTAGCAATGGTTGCCCATAAAGAGAGAAAGAGTAGGGATTTTTTTGCCAATCCTGCACAAATAACACAGGATACCAACAATTTTGGTAGTGAAAATAGTCATCCCTAGGCAGGGGTTGAGATTGATCAGTGCTTGTCATGGGGATGAGAGAGAAAAAATATTGATCATGATCATAATATCGGTGCGGCCAATTGATCTCTGTTTTTCTACTATCTTTTAATCAATCCGAAAGGGACTAGGAGAGGGTCGAAATTCCCGATAGGCGTTAATTGTAGCCAGAAAGTCGATTGTAAAGTCTTTTATTGATTTCGTATAGTACCCAAATAATTAAAAAACAGACAGAGATGAATATCAAAGGTTTTTGAGTCAGTAAATTCTGCAAACTCCAGAATAGTTGCTGCGGTTGAGTGACTAGATACCAACTATTCAGCCGGAGAAAACGCCCTAGATAAATACCGATCGCACTTAAAAAATGGAGAGTTATTTCTAGGGGTAAAACTGCTGATTTTAGCTGACTTTGCTGACAATAACTTTTTAAATTAAGTAAGGAGATAACGTATAGCTGAAAGCCAATAAAAATAAAGATACTATACTGGGGAATTAAAACTAAAAAAAATAAACTTTTG
>NZ_JASJFE010000983.1:0-2960 GCF_030067735.1 Microcystis sp. M53598_WE2
AATATTCAAAGGGTAAAAGCTCGACGAAATATTAATTCCCAGGGCAATAATAGGGGAGAAATCTGGGAATTACTGATCAATAATTGACAAAAAATAAGCCTAACAGAAAAGAGGGGACAAAATGATACTAAATCCTGTTTAAAAGCTATAGCGGAGCAGTGAGAAATCATCAATAACTTGGGAGTTAATTGCGCGATGAAAAACGGATTTGGAATGATTATCTTAAAAGCTCGTTTAAAGGATGAGCTTAGAATTAATTTAGTCATTGTTTAATTCTGCGATAATATCATCAATGTTTCCCCGAAAGACTTTCCCTTGTTGGTATTCTTGATGCGCTTGATGGATATTCTTGGCGATTTCTTCTCGTCTTTTTTCAATTTGTCTATGTCGAATAATACTGATTAAATCATCTTGTTCATCACAGGAAAGATTGTCAATCATTTCTAAAATTTGATGAAATTGAAGGGTTGGTGACATTGTGGCTTTTCCTTTTTCAAATGAAAGCATAAATTTATTATAGCTGCCACTGCCCTCCCTAACTTTTTTCTAATTCTTTTCGTTTCGTGGCAGGGAAATTGTTTCCTCGATCGCCTCTTTTGTCAATCCCCGACGAAGATCAGCTAGAGGCTCTTCAAAAATTAGTGAATAGCACTTTTTAAGCTTTCCTTGGCTTCTTCATAGCACCCATGCAAAAGTGAAGTGCAACCCCCTGGATTGACAGAGGTAAGCCCCTAGAGATAGTCTGGAGTTTCTGATAAGAGAAAGACTATCCGATCGCCTATATCCATCTTAAGCTAAAAATTTGCTTTGACCATAGTATCCATCTCACCAATGGCACTTAATTTGGCACGACTACGTTTACCCTTCTGAGTATGAATTTTATCTGCAATCATCCCTCGCTCGAGCATTGCTTAAGACAACAATTAATTAATATTTTTCCAGAAAACAACCATAAATTAACTTTCTATCGTTGCTCAAAAACTGATAGTGTCCTCTATCGTTCACCTCTGTTTTATTATTTTACGTCCGCTCAATGTCAAACCATATTTAACCATTTAATCGTCCTTTTTCCGCAAATTCAGCTTAAAGAAGGATGGCTAGAATTATTATTAGATCAGCAATTTTTGTCCTTTTGGTTACTGAAACTAAACGATTTAATCGAGCAATTTTTCTCGGATGAGCCTCCTCTTCATCCCAGAGGAGAATTTTTCTTTTTATTTCAATACACTCACGCTCGCTATTCTAGTTTGTTACAACTGCTCAATCGGGAAAAAATTAGATTAATCGAGTCTGAACTATTATCCTGGCATCATCCCGCCGAAATAGCCTTAATCCTGCAAATTTTAACCGTTTGTGATTGTTGGGAAGGCCAGAAACTCTATCCCCTAACCGCGAATTTTTGCGAAGCGATGCTCAATTTTGAGCGTAACTGTCGCATTATCGGAGAATCCGCCCCAATTCAGCGATCGAGATTAATCCTGATTAGCGTCAGTCAAAAACTACTTAACCGTCTTCTCCGTCAAAAATGGCAACTGCTGCCGATGACGGAACTATAAAAATATTAACTTTTATGAATTTAGTGGACAAAACCATCAGCTTATGATAGATTTTAATTAGTGTGAGGAGCGAACCAGAATAGAGAGCCGAGACGAAACATGGACAGTCGCCGGCTCTCTTTCTGTTATTCAGGAATTATTTTCTTCTTGGCGATATTTAATAAAAGTGGGCAAATCAACCCGAAAAGAGGAATATTTCGGGGAAGGGGAGATGATAGGTGCGGGCCAATCCCTATCTTTCTTATTTAAGGATTCTACTGGCTCAATTGTCTCTAATTCCGCTAAAAACTCATCGATGGGAGCCACTTCATCCCTTTCTTGATTCTCTGTCTGAGACCAAGGCTCGATCGCGGCTGCCTTGGCGACAATGGCTAAATCCGGGGGAGAATTGCGATCGCTACCGCGCTGGAAATACTGGGCTAAGGCCGCTTTATACTGGAGGGTGTAGCGTTGCTGACGTTGGAGACGGGTGCGTAATTCCTGCAATTGCTGGTCATAGTTGCAGAGTTTTTGGCTTTTTTCCTGATAACTTTCCTGAATTAAGGCACATTCTCGCTCTAAACGGGCTAATTGTTGACGCGTGCGGGTCAATTCTGCGGTCAAATTGGCAATAATCATCGGTTGCCGTTGTTCTGCTTGACGATACTGTTCGATTTCCCCTAAAGCTCGCTGTAATTGTTGCTTTTCGTATTGCAGTTCCTCGTTTTGCTGCTGGATTAGGGTATCGCAACTTTGCCAGCGACGATGTTGCTCGGCTAACTGCGATCGCAGTTCCCCGAGAGCTTGCTCCCGTCGCCAGATCTCCGCTTGTAATTCTTGATTTTGTTGACGTAAATGAGAGGATAGAGCTGCCCAATCTGTCTCATCTGTTGATTGACTCTCATGCTCGACAATTTCAGCAGTAATGACAGTATCCGCATGGGTGAGATGATCGAGGTACAGGTCGGAATTATCGTTCATAAAAGCCAAAGGATGAGGAAACCTAGAAGTTTAGAGACGTTAAAAGCCTTCTATCGTTCCCCAAAAAAAATGGGAACCGCATTGTTAGAGACTGCCGCGCGGTTCCACTGCCGATCCTTAAGAGGAGAACACTATAAATAACTATAAGCTTATTAGGAATTTTTGTCAATACTTAATGAGAACTTTTTTCAATAAGTTGGAGGGTAGAGGGGAATCGACTAATTCGTAGATAGCTGTAGTGCGGGTGTCTGGCCCTAGGGCCAGGGAAGAATTAGCCACAGCAAAATTGATACAAGCATCGGTCGAGCGGGTTAGTGGCTCGATGTGCTTCAATAATTCTATAGTTTTTATTTTCCTTGTCGTATCATGCCACGTCCCCCGAAGAAAACCCCTAGCACCCCTGAACCCCCCGAAGAGCCAATTAAATCCACTCCTCCCCTACAA
>NZ_JASJFE010000844.1:0-2124 GCF_030067735.1 Microcystis sp. M53598_WE2
GATTTCTTTTTGCTTAGTTGCTAACTCACCCTCAAACTTAATTTTTTCCTTATCTAAAGCTTTAGCTACCGTTTTTTGGGCTTCTAAATCTTGAGTTAGTTGGCGATTTTGTTGGCTTAATTCCTCGATATGACGGGAAGTTGTGGTTTCTAATTGGTCTTTTTCGGAACTTAACTGGTGTAGTTGAATCTCTAAATTAGAAATGTTTTCCCGATAGGTTTCTAGCTGTTGCGGTAACTGGGTTAATTCCTGTAATTGCCCTTCTAAATTAGCAATTGTTGCCTGAGAATCAGCCAATTGTTGCGGTAACTGGGTTAATTCCTGTAATTGCCCTTCTAAATTAGCAATTGTTGCCTGAGAATCGGCCAATTGTTGCGGTAACTGGGTTAATTCCTGTAATTGCCCTTCTAAATCAGCAATTGTTGCCTGAGAATCGGCCAATTGTTGGGGTAACTGGGTTAATTCCTGTAATTGCCCTTCTAAATTAGCAATTTTTTCGGCAGCAGTGCTTAATTCTGCCGATAATTCCCCTTTCTGGGCCGCTAAAGCTTGTAACTCCAGTTTAGCTGCTTCGAGATGAGCACCGAGACTGTCCTTTTCGGCGGTTATGGCTGTCACTTGAGCGACGGTTTCTTGGAGTTTTATAGTTAAATTGTCGCATTCTTGGCCTAAAGAGAGCGATCGAGTTTGACTTGCGGCTAAATCTTCGCTGAGAGACTTTTTTTCCTGTTCTAACCCGGTAATTTGACCCTGTAAGCTGGCTATTTCTTGCTGTCCTCGCTCATAATGTTCTGTTTGGTGAGCCAGATTCTGTTCTAAGGTTTGAATTTGACCTTGCAAGCTGGGAATTTGAGCGGCTAAATCGCTTAATTCTTGGTTTTTATGCTCTAAATCGGCCACTTTGACCTTTAATTCCTCGGCTTTTTCTAGTTCTTGCTGTAAGAGAGCTTTATCCTGTTCTAGGGTCTGAATTTGACTATAGAGAGAGGTGGTCTGTTTTTTGGTCAAATCAAATTGACGGTTAATTTCACCTTTTTGCTGCTCTAAAGTTTGAATCTGTGCCTCTAGGCTAGTAATTTGGGCTTTTTCTGCCTCTAACTGCTCCATCAAACCAGCTTTCTCCGCTTCTATTTCCTTAGCGGTGGTTTTCAGTTGTTCGATTTCACCCTCACCTATCTGGACAGCTTGCTGGAGGGACTGGAGAGAATTTTCTAAATCCGTAGCTTTGTGCTGTAATTGGGCGGAATGTTGTTCTATGTAAATTATTTTGGCGTGCAGCTGCTGATTTTCGTCTTTTAACTCTGATTGCGCCACGTCTAAACCCTTGACTTGAGCCAACAAATCTGAGCTACTTTGCTGTAATTGCGCTTGTGCGGCTAAAAGGGCGGTATTTTTGCTGACGAGACCAGAGCGCGACCAGAGGAATAGTCCTCCGAAAACAGCACTTAAACCTAATCCTTCATAAATTAATTCGTTGAGCATATCTACCCTCCTAGACAAGCGAAAAACAGTCACCTAACCGAACTGATGCGGCAATTTTGGTTATAGACCTACATCTCTACTTATATCAGTTACGGGGTGCATTCGGGGGAAGGGCGGGGAAAAAGTCACTTCTTTCCTCCCGTTGTAAAAAGGTGATTTAGCTATTCGCGTTATGCTAATTTGTACCTGATCCCATTCTTGGGTGATTTCCAGGTTGATTTCTTCCTGATGATTAAAATAGTAGCCCATGGCCGCAGGAGCTATGGTTGATAATTATCCATTGTCAATTGCCTATTATCCATTAAAAACGCGATCGCCTTTTGACCTTTGACCCCTTCCCCTTGAACTGCGATCGCTGATTAGTTGATAGTCAATAATTGATTGAAAAAACACGGATGAGAAGCTAGGGACATTTTTTCTGGGCCAAGTCGCTAGAATGGGACTAGACTCCTCAAGCTTGAAGAATCTTCCTATGTCAGACGCTGTAACGATCGCCGATATTTACAAGTTATTTGAAAGAACTGAGGCCCAATTTGCCGAGTTTCAAAAGGAAGCTGATCGCCGCAGTGCCGAAGCTGATCGCCGCAGAGAGGAAGCTAATCGCACGATGGAAGAATTAAAAAAACAGGTACAAGAAACGAC
>NZ_JASJFE010000308.1:0-1870 GCF_030067735.1 Microcystis sp. M53598_WE2
CAGAAAAAGAGTCCGCCACCTGAAAAGCCGCCCTCCTTTCGAGAAGCGGTCAGAATGATTGCTTCTCTTGGGGGGTCTTTAGGTAGAAAAGGTGACGGTGAACCTGGTGTGAAAACTATTTGGTTGGGACTGCGAAGTTTACATGATATCAGCGAGACTTGGAAACTATCTCATCAAATTAGTCCCCCCATAGAACCCCCTTGAGCCATCTTGCACACTTTTATCTTTTTGTCAAATTTTATGTTAAGAAAGATGTGACTAATGGATAGCTTATTAAGGGGGAATTAAGGGGGGATCAATTGTTGAAATAAATCCTAAAGTTCTCAACTCAATTGTCC
The DNA here is from genome assembly GCF_030067735.1 of Microcystis sp. M53598_WE2. NCBI lineage: Bacteria > Bacillati > Cyanobacteriota > Cyanophyceae > Chroococcales > Microcystaceae > Microcystis > Microcystis sp. M53598_WE2. The sequence continues at coordinate 339 of NZ_JASJFE010000308.1, forward strand.
TGTTTTGACCTCTTTTCTTGAGATAGTTTGCGCTGGCAGAAAGCGCTAAATCCCAATAAACCTAAGCCTAAAATTGTGCTAGGTTCAGGGGTCGAGGCAATGACAAATTGACCGCTATTAGTATTGACATCACCATCATTGACACGAAACTCAAGAACAGTGCCATTAGCAATACCCGTAAAGCCTACATTTGTAAAGATACTGGATAAAGGGACACCAGATAATGATAAATTTGTTGGTGGATTGGCATTGCCTAAACCATTAGCGGCATTAGCTGGGAATAGGGGAAAAAATCCCAGTGTGTTATTACCAATGAGTAGAGAACCATATGGTCGACCTCCGGGACCGGCGAGAACTTGTCCCGGATTATTTCCCGTATGTGTTACTGAGGGTGAGACAATAACACCTGCGGCATTAGTAGTAAATTGTCCAAAAAAGAGATCTACTGTTCCAGACACATTAACACTTAAGGTGTCTGACGGGAGAAAGTTTTGAGAAACCGTGAAAGTTGGCCCGGAAAAAACATTAGTCCCTAAAACAGTTGTGTTGGGAATAATTAGCTGAGCAGCTTGAACTGGTGATATTGCTAGAGTGCTAAAAGCAATGGCAGAGGAAGCGATCGCTATTTTTGATAAGCTATTCTTACCCCCCCCCTCGACAATCAATCAGTTTTGCTAATACCATAACTAAATGCCTCCTAAAAAATGGCGTTGCGGTCACTAGAGTAGCATTTTTGTCTGTAGATTTGAAAGTCTTGCCGTTAAATTTATCAAATCTTGAAAATACTCTAATAAATTTATCAAATCTTAACAATACTCTAAGTTACTTATAAAAATAAAGGTATGTTAGCGACAGCGTAACACGCCCTACTTATCGCTCTCTTACTCAAAGGCAAAAGCACTATCTTCTTCATGAATCGGCAAAATTCAGTAAAATAGCAATAGACTAAATCAGAGAGAAAAAATTAGCTATGGCAACTACATCCGAAGACGTATGGCGACTCTTAGCCGAATTAGCGACTGCTCAAGCTGAATTAACTGCCGCTCAAAAAGAAACTGACAAACAACTGAAGGAAGTTAGTCAGCAACAGAAGAAAACTGACAAACAACTCAAAGAATTAGGTCAGCAAATTGGGGGACTCGGGGCCAAATTCGGCAGTTTTACCGAAGGACTTGCCCTCCCTTCAATGGAAACGATTCTCAGACAACGCTTTGGTATGGAAGTTATCAGTCCCAGTGTGCGAGTCAGTAAAGAAGGACAACACCTAGAAATTGATGTCCTTGCCTATACTAATGGTGAGCTAAATACTGCTTATATCGTCGAGGTTAAAAGTCATGCTAGAGAGGAGTCTATTTCACAATTAAAAAGTATTTTGCAACGGTTTCGCCGCTTTTTCCCTGAACACAAAGATAAAAAACTCTATGGCATATTAGCGGCGGTTCATTTATCACCAGAATTACGGGAAAAAATTCTGCAAGAAGGGTTTTATGTGGCTCGGATTCATGACCAAGTATTTGAATTAGATATTCCCG
>NZ_JASJFE010000262.1:0-2211 GCF_030067735.1 Microcystis sp. M53598_WE2
GTAAGGCCAATAAATAAAGCAAGAAAATAGAGAGAGTGCCAAAAACTAAAGAAGGAATTCTAATTACTGTTAAACTACAGTCAAAAAATTCCTTTGCTCCCGATAAAATAGCCGTCATACCCACAATTAATCCAAACAAGGGAGGATGATCAAACCAAGGGGTAACAAAACGATAACGAACAGCAGTTTTTTCCCAAACTGTCACCAGAAAATCATCCGTGGGACCGAGGAAAGACCAACTGGTAGGAACTCCCTCTTGAATCAAACTCATGCCACTCCAAGCAAAAGCAAATTCATCTTGAGTCCAGTTATAGGGAGGCAAGGAATCGTACTGATAATATCTTAAGATAAAACCTAATCCAGTAATTAATACACCCAGAAATAGACGGTAATCAAACTTTTCAAAATTCTTAAATAGAAAATCTCGCTGCATCATTATTCTGAAATTGGCTCGCTATTTATCTTTTGGGGTGAACCCGTGCTATTGTAACATGGTTTGACGGTTAAATTTTTTGACAAACCCAGATCGATTAAATACCCGATTATCGAGGTTAAGTCATCTCGATAATTTCTCCTTCGTAAATTCTCAGGGATATCAAATGGTAAACTCATCTTTATAGCCAACTCCAGACAAGGGACTCATTTCTGGCAGAAAAGTTCCCCAGTTTCTCCCCACTAAACTATAACTTAAGAGATTGACATTACCATCAGCAATATGCTAAAAAACATTAGCTTGATAGCCGAGTAACAACAATTACCCCGTTAAAAATCCCTATATTTTCCCCTAAAGCAAAAATCTTTATCCTTAGTTGCCAACATGATTTGTCAGTTAAATTCTTCTAGAGTTTGGTTGTTATTAATCCTTATTTTTGCCCTTTTCCTGCGTCTAAATGCCGCTTTCTCTTATCCTAATATTCTCTGGCCGGATGAAATTTTTCAGACCTTAGAACAGGGTCATCGACTAGCTTTTGGCAATGGGATGATACCTTGGGATTTTCGGGACGGGATTCGTTCTTGGTTATTTCCGGGGATTCTTGGCGGGATTATGAAGCTAACTGCTGGTTTTTCGGAAGGAGCCAGTGGCTATCTGGCCAGCATCAAGATTTTCCTCAGTTTACTATCTTTAATTCCCGTTTGGATCGGATTCTCGATCGCCTACGAAAGCATCGGTTTGGCCGGCGCTATCCTCGCTGGCGGTATTTGTGCGATTTGGTTTGAATTTATTTATTTTGCCCCGAAAGCCTTCACCGAAGTTATGGCCGCTTATTCCCTGCTAGTCGGCGTTTATTTAGGATGTTACGGCAAAAATCCCCCCTCTCGTCAGCGACTGTATTGGACAGGGTTTTTCTACGGATTGACCACCTATCTTCGATTTCATTTACTGCCTGCCATCGCCATCGCCCTCATTTATCAAGTTAGACAAAAAAATTTTCCACAATTACTGCCCCTTGCCCTCGGTTTTATCGGTCCGGTTTTGCTGGGGGGTGCTTTAGACGCTTTCACTTGGTCCACCCCCTTCCAATCGATTTGGAAACTGATCTGGATTAATATTTTTGAAGGAAAATTTAATAGTTTTGGCGTATCCCCCTGGCAGCAATATTTTACTTGGTTAGCCCTCAATTGGTCTTGGTGGCTGTTTCCGATCCTCGTCTTCTGTGCAATCGCTGCTCGTCGTCACTGGATTCTCGCCCTTCTGGCCCTAGTTATTATCCTCTCTCACAGCTTTTTAGGTCACAAAGAATATCGCTATATGTTCCCTGCCCTACCACTAATTATTATTCTCGCTGGTTTGGGAATCGCCACTCTCGTCTCGCGTTTATCGTTAATGCGAGGTTCCCTCGCCGGCAAAACTATCGTTATTTTTAGTAGTTTACTTCTTTGGGCTTTTCTATCCTGGTTGCTGGCGGGGCGTTTTAATACCGACCAGACTTTTAATTTCGGACCGCCTTGGCAAAAACCGGGCTATACTCACTGGCAAACCCACGGCGGACAATTACAGGCCTATCAGTATTTAAGTAGCGAGAAAAAACTGTGCGGTTTAGGAGTAAAAGGATTGGCGTGGCAGTACACGGGGGGATACGCCTACTTACACCAAGATGTACCGATTTATTTCCTTAAAGATAACCAAAATTTCGAGGAACTACAACCTTATTTTAATTATCTATTATTTAACCAAGACACTGCCGCGGTCGGAGATTATCAACGGGAGAA
>NZ_JASJFE010000371.1:0-2667 GCF_030067735.1 Microcystis sp. M53598_WE2
CGATAACAGTATTTCTGGCTCAAGAACAATTAATAAGTTTAATTAATTATCCCCAAAATCCCCTGAAAGAAAACTATCAACTTTGGGAAAATAGCGCTCTCTCTAGACTATCGGGAAAAAAAGAACCTAGCTTACTAACTTCTCTGGTTAGTCCCGCTTCTCATCGTTCTGATATTGGTCAATTTCGATTACTTTCAGAAGTGAGATTTGCCAATTTTAAAACAGATGTTATCGATTTACTGCGTCAAATGGACAGTAATATTTCTGATTTAGAAATTCTCTTACCTCCTCATTCTTTATCTTCCAGATTTAACATTTATATTCAACACGAAAAATTGGGACTTGTACCCGTTAGTACCTTTGGTGACGGGGTGCGTCGCTTACTTCATATTGCCCTCAAACTTGCCAGTGTTAAAGGTGGAATTTTATTCATTGATGAATTAGAATCAGCTATTCATACAGAGGCACTGCAAAGTTCTTTTAATTGGTTAGTTAAATGGTGTCAAAAAATGAATGTACAACTGTTTGCTACTACCCACAGTCTAGAAGCTGTTGATGCTCTGTTAGAAGTTACTGAACGAGAATCAGATTTGGTGCTTTATCGTCTCGAACCAAAGGAAAATTATACTAGAGTAGTTAGACATGATTGGACTCGATTAAAAAGTTTACGAGAAGACTTAGGACAGGAGGTTCGTTGGTGAGTCGAGAACATATATTGATTGGAGTGGAAGGTAATCATGATCAAGCTTTTCTGGTGAAAGTTATGTGTAAACTTCTGGGGTTTTCTAAATGTGAAGAACTCTCAAATCTAGAACCAATTTGGAAAAAATTTATTCCGAAATATCCTCCTCCTAAAACTGGAAAACTTTACATCAGACTCGATATGCCATCTATTCTTTATACTGAGACTTTATCCGTGGCAATTTATGCCGGGGGTGGCAGTGAATTAATTAAAAATTTAACCAATAAACTTGCCGATATGGATTATAACAATGAATTATCAGCTTTTGCCGTTATTGCCGATGCGGATAAAGATAACCCGGCAGAAGTTGCTCGCAAATATCATCAGGGTTTTCGGGAATATTTTCCCGACTTTCCCAGGGTAGTAGCTGCCACGGGAACTATTCAAGAAAATAGACCAAGAGTCGGATTATATATACTGCCTAATAATGTTGATCAAGGTGTCTTAGATACCCTACTTTGTGATTGTGGAAAAATCGCCTATCCTGAATATATGAACAGAGCAAAAGCATATATTCAACAATTTTCCGAGGAAGAAATTAGTCAAATTGGCTGGAAACCTTTTGATAAAGAAAAAGCCACTATTGCCGCAGTTGCTAGTATTCTTAAACCTGGAAAAACCAACACCGCAACTATTTCTGATGATCGGTGGATTAGCGAGCAAACTTTAATGCAAATACCATCACTAGAAAATCTCTTAACTTTTCTAAAACAACTCCTCAAAATGGAGTCAATATAATTATATTGATCTGCTGAAAACTTGGAGAGTTACCAACTAGGAAGTTACGGTTAACAAGTGGTCATGAAAAGGAGACAGGATATCCGAGCATTATAATAAAAGTTTTCTCTCAAGTTAAGGTCAAAAAATTCTAGCTGGGAGTTATCGAAGTGTGATCAAGCTTGACACAGTCAAATTAAGGTGTTACCATATTGGGCATGATTTGTGCAGATGTTAAAATTTTTGTTGTGCGGTAGTCTATGAATTTAACAAATTTACCAATGTCTCTTGATGAGGTGCCTTTACCTAGTTCTTTGCCGCCAGTTATTTTAATAGTTTTTACTCGTCCCGATCTACTCAAGGAAGTTTTAAAGGGTTTAACCCAACAGACTCTATTTCCTCATCAGATCATTGCCTATGTGGATGGAGCAAGAAATGAACTTGATCTACCCCTGATTGATCAAACAATTGCTTTACTGCAAGAGTTCTCTAGTAAAATTCCAGTAGATATAAGGTTACGGTCACAAAATTTGGGCTGTGATCAAAATGTCATTTTGTCCTTGACAGAAGTCCTATCCACTTATGAATCTGTTGTTTACTTGGAAGATGATAACTTTCCCAATCCATATTTTTATGATAGGATGTGCCGTCTATTAGAGGCATACCGTGAACATAAAAAAATCTTTTCGATTAGCGGATATGCAGCCTTTCCAGAGCAAGCATATCCTCTGCTCGAAGAGGATTTTGCTCTCTCCCATAGAGTTTTTTCTTGGGGATTCGGTATCTGGGCTGATCGCTGGAATGATATCGCTCTCATCAATCAGCCAAAACAATATAATCCTTTTGGAAAATTCTATAATATACCCGCCACCGTGCAAACAAAAATGACTATAATAAACCAGTTCTGGCTAGAGAGAAATGAGCAAACTGACTGGGTTATTACTCTTACTCTTGCATCTTTGTATCAAAATCGGGTTCACCTTATTCCCAAAACTTCTTTGATCTATAATATAGGTTTTGGACACCCAGAATCTAAAACCTATAAAGGGAAAGAAGCATCATGGGTAAACTCTGCCTATAGTTCCTCATTCCGCCCCAATAGCTTACCTAGCAGTCTTGAGTTAATTGACCTTTTAAAAAATGAGATTAGTGGCATAGAATTGGCGCATTACCTGTATCGCAAGGGTATTGCTATTAATTTAGAAGCA
>NZ_JASJFE010000850.1:0-5750 GCF_030067735.1 Microcystis sp. M53598_WE2
GCGGGTTTCAGACCCATTTTTTCAATGACCGGACTAAGTATCGATCGCCAGAAAAAAAAGCATAAACAGGGCCAAACAAAAGCTGATAGTCCCCCGCTTAACATCAAAGAGAAACTTGCCCTCAAAAAAGAAGAAAGGCAAAAGAAACAAAAATTAACGGGGTTAATTGTTTTTGCCATTTGTGTAGCAATTTTGCTCGGATTCCCCCTCAGCTTATTATTTGATGCCAACATAGGAGCTGCAGTAAGTTTAGCCTTAATTTTAGTAGTTTTCTCCTTTAGCTATCCTCGCATGGCTCTTTGGGCATTTATTATCTATGTCCCCTTCACTGGCACTATTATCTATTGGTTGGGAGGTAGTCCAATCCTGCAGCTTAGTAAAGATATCTTTTATCTACCCGCTTTAATCGCCTTAGTTTTAGAATGTCGAAAAAAGCAATTACCGATTATTGTCCCCAAACAATTAGGTACAACCCTATTATTAATCTTTGTTTTCTGTGTAGTTTGTCTATTAGCTGTCAATTTACAGAGACAATTTCTGCCTACTTGTGCATCTGTAGAAGGACTGAGAGTTTTCAGCAACGGCTTTTTGTTTCGGGTTCCCTGTCGGGAAAGTGAGACTTTTCTGCAAGGACTATTGGGATTTAAAGTTTTGCTAGGTTATGTCCCCTTGATCTTCTGCACTTATTACTTAATCAAAGACAAACCGACCCTATTATTTTTTGGTCGTCTTTTAGTGACTTTAGCGATTATTTGTTGTGTTCTAGGGCTAATGCAATACTGGATGCTGAAAACCGGTCGTTGTGTAGGAACTAGAGGCTTTGTGGCTGATGCACTATTCAAAGCCAACTTAGAGGCAAGGTGTTTGATTGGTGGGGCGTTAGTGTATAGTCCGGAAGTAAATATGATCCGCCTACCGGGTACCTTTGTTTCTCCCTGGCACTGGGCTTGGTTTTTGGTCTCTAGTGCCGTAGTTTGTTATGCCAGTGCCTTTAGTGAAATTTCCCAAAAATGGCGACTAGCAGCCCTAGTAGGTTTAACCCTAGTTTTTATTAATGCAGTGGTCTCCGGGCAAAGATTAGCTTTCTTTGCTGTACCGATGATTATTGGTCTGATGACGATTATTACGGGACAAATCGCTAACTTAAAACGATTTTTGCCGATCATTTTTGCCTCGGCTTTACTTCTAGCTATCGGTTTTTCTTTCCTTAACCCGGATTTTGTCCAACAACGCTACGATAGTGCCATCAACCGTTGGCAACAGGCTCCCCCCACCCTTTTTATTCAGGAACAGTTGGATTTTGCTATCCGTAATCAGGGCGGTATTTTAGGTCGTGGACTTGGTGTGGCCACGTCTGCTGCTAGGGTTTTCGGTGATATTTCCTTTGTGGAAACCTATCACACTAAAGTTTTATTTGAGTTGGGATACATTGGTTTTGCCTTGTACATGATATTCATGACCCATCTAGTTTATCTGGCCTTCCGCACCTATCGTTCCCTCAAAGATCCGACTCTGCGAGGTTTTGCCGGTAGTTATTGGGTTTTGCTGCTCTTTGTTGCCTATCTTCCCTATTGGTATGCCCTCGATACAGATCCTGTGGGCGTTTATTACTGGATATTTGCGGGCGTAATTTTTAGATTACCCGTGATCGAAAAACAGGAAAAAGAAGCCAAAATTCTGGCGGGGGAAACCGCCACAAAATCCTCCAAAAAGGGCTTAAAATTTAAACGCAAAGGTGTTTCTTTAGCTTGAAATATGGGTGTTGGGTTTTAGGGTGTTGGGGTTTTAGGGTTTTAGTGGAAATTCCCCCATTCCCCCACTCCCCCACTCCCCCACTTCCCCACTCCCCCACTCCCCCATTCCCTGCTATGAATTTTCCCTCGATTTCTGTGATCATACCCACCTATCGACGCGAAGAGCCTCTTAAAGATACCCTCGATGACCTACTCAAACAAGATTATCCCGATTTTGAGGTATTAGTTATCGACCAGACCGCTACCCACAGCCCCGCCATACAATCCTATCTGGAAAATCTGGCTAATCAGCACAAAATTAGCTGGTATCGGCTGGATTGGGCGAGTTTACCCGGTGCCAGAAATTATGGAGTCCGTCGCACCCAAGGCGATATCGTTCTTTTTATCGATGATGATGTGCGGCTACCGGATAATTATCTCAAAGCACATAGTGAGAATTTTGTCAAGAACCCTGAGATAGGTGTAGTGGCAGGTCGGGTATTCGATCGCATGAAATTGGGTGACTCCCAAAAAATGGTGACAGATACCGGCAAACCCTACGAAATCGACTTTTTACCCCCCCAAGCCATGGATCCAGGCATTGCTTGGTATTACATCGATCTTGTCCACACCACTAAACCCCAGCAGGTAATCTCGGCCCGGGGCTGTAATATGTCTTTCCGGAAGGATATATTTACTAAATACGGCATTTGGTTCGATGAACGCTTTCGTGGCAGTGCCGTGCGCGAGGAATCGGATTTTTGCTTAAGGTTACGCCAGACTCCCTATCATGTCTGGTACGATCCCACCGCTTATCTGGTTCATTTAGGGGAAGAAACCGGCGGCTGTCATGATATTAGCACTCGTTCTTTGAGTTATCAGACGACTTTTTATCATAATCACTTTCTGATGGCCCTGAAAAATCTCACTCCCGCTCAACAATTGCGACTCTACGCTAAATTATTTGATTGTCACGTTCTTGGCAATCCTCCCTGTAATAAAGGTGGTTCCCCGATTAAAATACTCTCTAGGGGAATTTTTTATAGTTTAGGTTTTCTTGATGCTCTGAAAACTCAAGTAAAGTCCCTCTGGAATGATGGCCAAATTTATACAAAACTAGATCATCTATGAAAATTTTAGTCGCTAGTCATACATATATAGTTGATCTCAACTGTGAGAAACTGCGCGCCCTGACAAGATTAAATCCCAATATTGAAGTTACTATTGTTGTTCCCCAACGTTGGCAACCGGGAGGAGTCCAAAATAAAATCATTGAAAGTCAACCGAAAATAGCCGACAATTTCTGCGTCATTCCTATCTCTAATTTTAGCCAAAATAATCAATCTTTATTAACTTTTGGCACTGATATAATTCCTTTATTGCAAAAATTTAGACCTGATATTATTCAAGTGGAACAGGGTTCTAAATCTCTCGCTTATGCTCAATTTATTACTCTGAATCGTCTCTTAAATCTACAGGCTAAAAATGTATTTTTTACCTGGTGGAATCTTCCCTATACTCCTAAATTTCCCATCTCTTGGTTAGAAGCTTATAACCTGAAAAATACCGATGGTTTAATTGCTGGTAATCAAGACGGGGTAGATGTTTTAAAAGAACGGGGTTACAGGGGTAAATACACAGTTTTACCGCAATTAGGAGTGGATGAAGTTCTTTTTTCCCCGGGCAAGCAACCCGATTTAGCTCGATCTTTAGGTATTGAAACCGATGAATTCGTGATTGGTTTTATCGGTCGTTTTGTGGAAGAGAAAGGCATTCTAACGCTGATTAAAGCTGTAGCTAAATTAACAGGTAAGTGGAAATTATTACTGTTAGGTCGGGGCATCCTCAAAGATAAAATAGTCAGCGAAGCTACAGCCGCAGGAATAAGCGATCGCTTGATGATGGTGGAAAGTGTTCCCCACGATCAAGTAGTTAATTATCTTAACCTGATGAACACTTTAGTTTTGCCTTCAGAAATCACCTATCGGGTCAAAACTTTAACGGCCGTCGGTTGGAAAGAACAATTCGGTCATGTCTTAATTGAAGCTATGGCCTGTCAGGTTCCTGTTATTGGTTCTGATTCGGGAGAAATCCCCTTTGTTATTGCTGATACGGGTTTAATTTTTCCCGAAAAAGATGGGGAGGCACTGGCTAAATCTATACAAACTCTCTTAGATAATCCCAGCTTCGCTCAAGAATTAGGCCAGAGGGGTTATCAGAGAGTAATGACCAATTATACTAATAAAGCCCTCGCTCAAAAACAATTGGATTTCTATCAACAATTACTCCCTCGGTGATGGGAAGTGGGGTGTGGGAAGTGGGGTGTGGGGTGTGGGGTGTGGGGTGTGGGGTGTGGGGAGAAAAAAGCTGATAACTGATAACTGACAACTGATCACTGATAACTGATCACTGATCACTGGTTATGAACCATTCTTGGCACCCCCCAGTCTAAACGGACAGGCATCCAGCGGGGGTAATGATCGAGGTGATAACCGAGAAGCAAACAAGTGTGAGCGATCGAGAGTTAATCTTAAAATGTCAAAGGGGTGATCGGGGCGCTTTTCGTCACCTTTACCGTCTTTATCAACCAAAAATCCGCTCTACTCTCTATCAACTCTGTGGAAGGGAATTCCTAGAGGATTTTGTCCAAGAGGTATTTTTAAGACTGTGGCGCGGGTTGCCGAAATTGCGTTCACCTGAATACTTTTCCACTTGGGTTTATCGGATCACTTGGAATGTGGCGATCGATGGTCGGCGACAATTAGCCAAAAGACAAACGAGGATCGCCAAAAGCACTGATGAGGAAAACTCCCTTGATAGCGAATCCCGTCCCCAAGATAGTCCCGATTTGATGCAATTGCATTATGAGGAGGTGGTCCGACAAGGGTTAGAAATTCTCAGTTTAGAACATCGCGCTGTCCTTGTCCTTCACGATCTAGAGGACTTACCCCAAAAGGAAATCGCCCAAATCTTAGAAATTCCCCTCGGTACGGTGAAATCACGTCTTCATTATGCGCGTAAAACCATGGGTCAATTTTTGCAAAAACAAGGAGTTCTCTAATGTCCCCAGAAGATGACAAAGTGGTTAATTTTCTGCGTCGCTATCGTCCATCGCTGCCACCTCGACCGATAGATGAAGAGGAACAGTTAATGCAAATGATTAGGGGAGAAAGGCCGGTAACTTGCCCAAAATCCCTGCCTTTATTGGGGTGGATAACTGGTATTACTGCCTTATCGGCGCTGATTTTTGCTTCCTATCGTTGGCCCGATCCTCATCCACAACTGGGCCAAATTTCCGACGAGCAGTTAGAAGCTTTTTTAGTGGAGAGTTGGAACCATAGCATCGCTCCACCGATTGCTGCTCCTAGCGTTTATAGTTCGCCTTGGATGAGCTTAAACGAGCCTCAACTCACCTATTCTACCTATAATCCTTAATTTCTTTGTGGAGGTCAATTATGTCCCTTTCTACTCTCTCGATTCTCGGCACAACCATGGCTTTAACTCTGGCGGCTAACCTAGTCCCAACTGCCACTGTGCTATCCTATCCCCAAGATCGTCTATTTATCGCTCAAACTAGCTCTCCCCAGCGTCCTGAGAGTCGTCGAGTGAATAATTCTCGAGAAAGACTAATCGAACAATTAAACCTTACCGATGACCAAAAGTCGAAAATTGCCGCTATTCGTCAGAAATACCGGGGACAAATGCAAAAATTGCGAGAAACCATGAGAAGCAACCAACAAGAATTAAATAGTTTATTATCGAATAATGCCTCCGATCGAGATATCCGTTCTAAACATCAGCAAATCTCTCGGAATCGCCAAGAAATCAGTAACCTGCAATTTGAGAGTTTTTTGGAAATTCGCCAAGTGTTAACTCCCGCTCAAAGAACGGAATTTTCCCAATTAATGCAGGAACGTTGCCCTAATTCCCGCAATTGTGGGCGACAATAATTCCCATCAGTTCGGATTAAGATCGAGTTTGATTCCGATACATTAGAAAAACGCCAAGGATGGGTTA
>NZ_JASJFE010000842.1:0-1452 GCF_030067735.1 Microcystis sp. M53598_WE2
CAATAAAGCTGAGAGGGAATCCGAACTAGGGAAGTATTCGGAGGTCTGTGCCAGATTGTGTCTCGATGCGGTAGTCTCTACTTGCGTCGCCTAAATTGGTCTAGGCAAGCCCCGTCCCTTTTAGGGCGGGGTTAGTGACTTAATTTAAATCCTGAAAACCGACACTGTTGGCAACTCCTGTAATTCCGGTCATCTCCTCACTACTGTTGGCATCGAGGAAACGATCTAAGTGATCAAAAGTGGTTCCGTAGGTAATAGTGTTATCGTCGTATCCTTTCAGACTGACGGTATGTTGATTAAAAGCTTGGTGGAGATGGGGTAAACCGATGAGATAACTGTAGGTAGTTGCTCCGATGGCTAAATCCCTACCCATTTCTTTAGTAGCCGACTCTAAACGAAAAGCGGCGTTGACCGTATCGCCGATCGCCGTATAATCTGGATGTTCACCGCTGCCAGTATTGCCCACCATGGCATAACCGGTATTCACTCCCGCACCGATGCGTAATTTAAAGGGTAAGGGATATTCTTCGCTTAAGGCCCGGGTCATCCTGTATATTTGCGTAATTGCTTGGAAAATTTGCAAGATATCGTCTTGATTGACTTCCTGTTGGCCGTGAAACCAGATGGCCATGATCGCATCACCAATATATTTATCTACCCAACTGCCGGAACTGCGGATAATACTCCCGGCATGGCGAAACCAATTGCCAATCAGAGAAGAAAGCACTTTTTCGTCTAATTGCCTCGTTAAAGCCGTAAAATTTCGTATATCCACCACCATCACCGATGTTAAGCGACGTTCATGGAGGGCGGAGGTGGGGGTATCCCATTCTAAATTGTGCGGTTGCTTGCCTATATTAGTGGGAGTAGGACGATAGAACTGCACTTCGGTTTGGCCAAAGGTGATCCGATCTTTGTCATGGATAGTTACGGGAATGGCTACCCTTCTGCCATTAACAAAAGTTCCATTGCGACTACCGAGGTCGATCAGATAAAAATCTCCTGTTTCCGTGGATTGTAAAATAGCGTGATTGCGAGAGATACAGTAATCTTTAATCACGATATCGTTGTCTTTGCCCCGTCCGATTGTCCAGTAAGGTCTCCCCACGAGAGGGAAAAAACGCTTTCCCTTCTCGGTATGAAGTAGTAAATAAGGATTTTGTCCTAGTATATCCACGGGTAGATCAGGAGCAATAGATAGATGGCAGTGACTACATATAATATAGCGAATATTCCGCAGATCTTCAGATGTTTTTATCTATTTTTACATTCCCCCAAGATGCCAAGATGTTTCTCCGAAAAACCTTGATTGTGGAAACTACTATTGAGAACATTTTCAATAATTGATTTTTTCTGAGAAAAGCAATTACAATTATTAACCTTAATAAAAATCGCTCATTGTAGCTAGGGTTTGCTGAAAAAGTTTGTTGGTGGGGTTAGTGGGACTTAAAC
>NZ_JASJFE010001020.1:0-10762 GCF_030067735.1 Microcystis sp. M53598_WE2
CAGGAGGAGAAAAAAGACAATAGACAGCTAACTGATAACTGATAACTGATAACTGATAACTGATAACTGATAACTGACTTTCCTATGTCCCCTCTCAATTCTCACCGCACAGAAATAACTACCGTTGCCGATCCTATTTATCTAGAAATCTTTAAAAATCTCTATCAATTTATTGCCGAAGAAATGGGGATTACTCTCCAAAATACGGCAGCAAGTGTCAATATTAAAGAGCGCCTAGACTTCTCCTGTGCTATCTTTGATGAGGTAGGAAATTTAATCGCAAATGCTCCTCATATTCCCGTCCATTTAGGTTCTATGGCCGATAGTGTCAAAAGCTTAATTCAGGATAAAGGTGAGACGATTCGTCCGGGGAATGTTTATCTAGCTAATAATCCTTATAATGGCGGTACTCACCTGCCGGATGTCACAGTAATTAGTCCTATTTTTGACCGCCAAAATCAGGAAATATTATTTTATCTTGCCTCCCGGGGACATCAAGCTGATATCGGTGGAATTACCCCCGGTTCTATGCCTCCCCATTCTGTCCATATTAGCGAAGAAGGAATTTTATTCGATAATTTTTTGCTGGTAGCAGCGGGACAGTTTCGGGAACAAGAATTAATTAATCACTTAACTAATAGTCCTTTTCCTGCACGCAATATCGCCCAAAATATTGCCGATTTTCAGGCACAAATAGCCGCTAATGCCAAGGGGGAAAGAGAATTACATAATATGGTTGAGCGCTACGGATTAGCTATGGTTAAAGCCTATCAACAGTTCGTTCAAGATAATGCGGAATTAGCGGTTAGAAAAGCTATATCTGTCCTGAAAGATGGTGAATTTACTTATTATCTGGATAACGGTGCTGTCATCAAGGTCAGAATTAGCATAGATATTGATAATTGTCAAGCAACCATTGATTTTACTGGCACATCTGACCAGTTAAATAATAATTTTAATGCACCCCTAGCAGTGACAAGAGCGGCGGTTTTATACGTTTTTCGTACCCTTGTGGAGGAGGCAATCCCTTTAAATGCTGGCTGTTTCAAACCCCTCCATTTAATTATCCCGTCTGGCTGTTTTCTTAATCCCGTTTATCCAGCGGCCGTAGTAGCGGGAAATGTAGAAACTTCCCAGGCAATAGTTAATGCTTTATACGGTGCTTTAGGCATTCAAGCAGCCAGCCAAGGGACGATGAATAATTTCACTTTTGGTAATCAAGAATATCAATATTATGAGACTATTTGTGGCGGTTCTGGTGCGGGGGCAAATTTTGCGGGAACCGCTGCCGTGCAAACCCAGATGACTAATTCCCGTCTCACCGATCCGGAAGTATTAGAAATGCGCTATCCTGTGTTAGTAGAAAGTTTTAGCATTCGCCCCGATAGTGGCGGCAAGGGACAATATTCTGGAGGTGATGGTGTGATTAGAAGAATTAAATTTCAAGAGTCCATGACTGCTAATATTTTATCGGGTAATCGCCAGATTCCCCCCTTTGGACTAGCGGGAGGAAAAGCCGGTAAAATAGGACGTAATGCCGTGGAAAGAAACGATGGAACTATCGAAGAATTGTCCGGTACTGCGACTGTAGAAATGAACCTTGGTGATATTTTTATTATTGAAACCCCCGGCGGTGGTGGCTATGGAAATTGCTGAACGATAACTTTAATTAAGTACCTAAGCAAAATTAAGTAAGTGGTTATAATTAAATTAAAGATGGATCCCCCCTTAATCCCCCCTTAATAAGGGGGGTGTCTGACGATTTACTGATTAATTTATGACAATTATCTTAGCGATCGAAACCAGTTGCGATGAAACGGCTGTGGCTATTGTTAACAATAACCAGGTGTTGAGTAGTGTGGTTTCTTCTCAAATTGATCTCCATCGTCTCTATGGCGGTGTTGTGCCGGAAATGGCCTCCCGACAACACCTAGAAACCATTAATTTTTGTCTAGAAAAAGCTTGGCAAGAAACGGGTTTAACTTGGTCAGAAATTGATGGAATAGCCGCCACAGTTGCTCCCGGTTTAGTAGGTGCTTTAATGGTGGGAATGACGGCAGCCAAAACCCTGGCTATTGTTCACGATAAACCCTTTATCGGCATTCATCATCTCGAAGGTCATATCTATGCTTCCTATCTCGCTGAATCTGATCTTAAACCTCCTTTTTTATCTCTTTTAGTCTCTGGGGGTCATACCAGTTTAATCCATGTGCAGGCCTGCGGCAAATATCAACAATTAGGAACCACTAGAGATGATGCAGCCGGAGAAGCTTTTGATAAAGTGGCACGATTATTAAACTTGAGTTATCCGGGTGGTCCGATAATCGATCGCATGGCTAAAGATGGTAATCCGCAAGCTTTTCCCTTACCTGAGGGTAAAATATCTTTACCAACCGGCGGTTTTCATGCCTACGATTCCAGTTTTAGTGGTTTAAAAACTGCTGTTTTGCGCTTAGTAGAGAAATTCGAGCCAGATAATTTACCTGTAGCTGACATAGCCGCTAGTTTTCAAGATACGGTAGCCAGAAGTTTAACCCGTCGGACAATCAATTGTGCCTTAGATTATGGCTTAAAAACTATCGCAATCGGGGGAGGAGTGGCGGCCAATAGTGCCTTAAGAAATCATCTGGAAACTGCCGCCAAAAATCATCATTTAACCGTCTATTTTCCGCCGCTTAAACTCTGTACCGATAACGCCGCTATGATTGCTCGTGCTGCCGTTGATCATTATGATCTTGGTCATTTTTCTGACCTTTCTATCGGTGTTCGTTCCCGTTTACCTTTAAGCGAAGTTATGCAATTATATAAGTAGGGTTTGCGGCAAAAGGTTTTCGGTGGGGGCAGGGTGTGGGGTGTAGGGTGTAGGGTGTAGGGTTTTAACTATTTTCAGCATGAAGCCCAACGCCCGATCATGTTACGCTACCGCTAACCCATCCTATAAATAATTGCGCCTCCCTACTTAATACGTCAGATTTTTAGATATCAGCCGTCAGTATTCAGTATTCAGAATTGAGGAGATTGCTTTTATCTATTCTCCCCATCACCCCATCACCCCACCACCCCACTTCATAATTCATAATTCATAATTCATAATTTATAATGTTTGGCTTTTTAAATCTCAATAAACCCCCCGATTGGACTTCTCACGATTGCGTGGCCAAAGTCCGAAAAATTCTTAAGACAAAACGAGTCGGCCATGGCGGAACTTTAGATCCTATGGCTACGGGAGTTTTACCGATCGCCGTCGGGGCTGCCACCCGATTACTGGCCTATTTACCCGAAAATAAGGCTTATCGGGCAAAAATCCAGTTAGGACTCAGCACCGATACCGATGATATTACGGGAAAAGCGATCGCCACTTGTCCCTGGCCCGATTTAACTTTAGAGGCGGTTAAGCCCCATTTAGCGGAATTTATTGGCAATATTGCCCAGATTCCGCCGATGTATAGTGCTATTCACAAGGATGGTCGCCGTCTCTACGAATTGGCGCGCAAAGGGGAAATAATCGCAGTGGAGCCTCGTCAGGTCAAAATTGACCAAATTACGGTTTTAGGCTGGTTAGAGGGCGAATTTCCGCAAATAGAGCTAGATATTCACTGTGGATCGGGGACTTATATTCGTTCCCTGGCCAGAGATTTGGGCAAGGTGTTAGCTGTCGGTGGCACTTTAGCCAGTTTAACGCGCACGGAAAGCTGTGGTTTTCAATTAGCCGATAGTATTAATCTGGAAGCTTTAATGGCTAATTCCGAGGGTTTAATTTCACCTCGCATTGCCTTGGCACATCTAGACTGGATTTCTTTGACATCAGAAAGAGTTATCGATTGGTTTCACGGCAGAAAAATTAATCTCACCGATACAAATGTTATAATCGGTTCTCTGGTTGCTGTGGAGTCTTTAGAGGCTCAATTTCTCGGCATTGGTGAGATAGTTGTCGCAGAAGATGAATACTATCTACAGCCTAAAATAGTTATTCAGCAATAGGGGTAATAATTAGGGTCTGCTGAAAAAGTTTTTCGTGGGGACAGGGTGTGGGGTGTGGGGAGAATAAATAAAATAATCTCCTATCTCCTGACTCCTGACGACCGACTCCTAACCCTAACAACAGTTTTTGATTTTTACAATAGGTCTAGTATAGACCCACTGATTATGATTTTTTTTGGCCACGACTTTTTTAGAAGCGACCAAAGATTTTAGACAAAGATTGAGCATAGAAACGGGACGATTTAAGCGCTCACTCAATTCTTGAACTGTGATTCCTTGGGGATAAAATTGCATAAGTTCAAAAATTTGTGCGCTAGTATTTAATCCTTTTGTCGGACTAATAATCTTGATAGCCAAGGCTAGTAATCGGGAGAAACGACAGGCCATTAGACCCTTGTTTGTCGCTGCTTTGTTCCGATCGATCTAGCCTTTTTTTTCAAGAAGTTATCAGGGTTTAAAGTGTTAATAAAACCTTGACGGAAATAGAGATTAATTTGTTCCCATAATCTCTTGAATAGCAGATAAAAGACGATCGATTTCCTCATCAGTGCCGATAGAAATCCGCACATAATTCTGAATGCGAGGATGTTTAAAATATCGCACTAATATCTGACGCTCTTTGAGTTGATTATATAACTCACTGGCACTAATCTGGGGGGGAGAAGCGAGGATAAAATTAGCTTCCGAGTCAAAAACAATAAATCCCAACTCGCGCAGAGAAGTAATTAAACGGCCGCGGGTTTGACGGACTTTTTGCCAAACTTGCTCAAAATAATTATGGTGTTTTAAAGCTGCTGTGGCTAAAGTTTGAGCGATGCGATCTAAATTATAGGAATCACGCACCTTATCCATCTGTTCGATAATGGCCCTGGAAGCAAACCCGAAACCGACTCTTAACCCCGCTAAACTATAACTTTTCGACATGGTACGACTAATGATGACATTATCGTAACGGGAGAGAAAATCGAGATGATTGTCATCACTAAAATCCACATAAGCTTCATCAATTAATACCAATCCCGACGCATTAGCACAGGTTGCTTCTAAATAGTCGCGATCAAGATGTTTACCGAGGGGAGGATTAGGGGAAGCCAGAAAAATTAATTTAGCTTCCGGACAAATAATCGGTCCTTCCAATGCAAATTTATCATTAGTGGGAAATTCGATAATATTTGCCCCGTGTACCCGGGCAATTGTCTCGTAAAGGGAATAGGTTAAATCTAAAAAAGCGACGCTTTCGCAAGGGTTAACAAAAGTTCGCAGGGCGATATTAAGTATATCATCGGAGCCATTACCCGCGATTATCTGATCGGCTGCTATGCCGTATAATTCCGCCGCCGTTTGCCGTAACTCTTTGGAGATAGGATCGGGATAGAGTCGGACTTTCTCTAATTGCTCTTGCAAGTGGGCAAAAATTTCCGCCGGTGGGGGATAGGGATTCTCATTGGTGTTAAGTTTGGTAAATCCCGCGGTTTGGGGCTGTTCTCCCGGAGTGTAGGCGGGGGTTTGACGAACACAATCGCGTGTGGGTAGCATGAACTCTCTGGGGCGGCAATTTCTAGCAAGCTTTCTATTGTAACAAATCCTCGCCGATGATCGGGGGTTGAATCGATGTCAACCCCTACCGGTAAAACTAATTAAGGTTCTACCCAACGGCCATCGGCTTTAATTAAATTAATCAACTCGCTTACACCTTCACTTTCGGGGACGCGTTTAATTTCCTCGCGACCGCGATAAAGGGCAATATAACCGGCCTGTTTCCCCACATAACCATAGTCTGCGTCGGCCATTTCTCCCGGTCCATTGACAATACAACCCATAACGGCGATATCGAGTCCGGTGAGGTGTTGAGTCGCTGCCCGCACTTGCTGCAGAACATCTTCTAAATTAAAAAGAGTGCGACCACAGGAAGGACAGGCGACGTATTCGACCATGGTTTTCCGCAGTCCCAGGGCCTGGAGAATGCTGTAACAGACGGGAATTTCCTTTTCGGGAGCTTCCGTCAGAGAAACGCGAATCGTATCACCAATACCGTCCGCTAAGAGAGTGGCAATCCCGGCAGTGGATTTAATTCGTCCGTATTCCCCATCTCCTGCCTCAGTAACCCCCAAATGTAGGGGATAATCCATACCTAACTCGTCCATGCGCTTAACCATGAGACGATAGGTGGCTACCATAACTGGCACCCTGGAAGCTTTCAGGGAAACCACCAGATTGCGAAAATCGAGGGATTCGCAGATGCGGATAAATTCTAAAGCCGACTGTACCATTCCTTCGGGGGTGTCACCGTAGGTAAAGAGCATTCTTTCGGCCAGAGAACCGTGGTTAACGCCGATTCGCATCGCTTTATCTTGATCTCGCAGGGAAACTACTAAAGGTTTCAGGGTTTCGGCGATTTTTTCGCCAATTTCATCAAATTCTGCCTGACTGTACTCGCTGCGGTCGGCTTTCGGTTTCTCGAAAACGTACAAACCGGGGTTAATCCGCACTTTATCGACGTGCTTGGCCACTTCTAGAGCGATTTTCATGCCGTTGTGATGTACATCGGCTACTAACGGCACAGGTTGATAGGTGGCGAGCAGTTTTTCCCTAATTTTAGCTAAAGCGGTGGCGTGGGACAGACTCGGCACGGTGACGCGGACAATTTCACAGCCGATTTCATGGAGGCGACGGATACCGGCCACGGAACCATCTATATCAAGGGTATCCTCGTTAATCATCGACTGCACGACCACGGGATGACCACCACCGATGGTAACGCTACCTACCCGGACGGGACGGGTTTTGCGTCGGTGAATCGTGGTGTCGAATTCGGAGGCAGTTGCGGGGGGTTTGAGCGTCGATTCCAAGGTTTGCATAGGACTATCACCAACAATCACTCTCCCTATTCTCTCAAAGAACAGCAACAGATTCTAGCCACTCTAATAAAATTGGGTTAAAACGGTCAGGACATTCATCCTGTAAACAATGACCGGCCCGGTCAAATTCTACATATTTAATCCTAGGATTAAGGGAGACAAAACCCGGAGCTAACTGGACGGGAACCATGCGATCTTGTTTGCCCCAACACAATAAAATCGGGATTTCTAAGCGTGGTAAAATTAACTTTGCCGGTGGACAATATTCGGGATGATTGACAGCTTGTGCTAGGGAAATAAAGGCCTCAGCTGCCCCCTCATCTAGGGTTGGGGCGGCGATAATTTGTACTAATTCGTCGCTAACTGCTTTCTTGTCTTCGTAGGCGATTCCTGTCCATTTTTTCAAGACTTGCGGACGACGCAGATAGTAAAAAATCGGTTTTAATAGCCAAGGAGAAGTGAAAAAGTTTTCGATGGGAGTGACGATATTTAATAACCAATCGGCGATCATTTCCCGCCGACGGCTGACATCGGGTAAACTGAGCATAACTAATCCGGCTACCATTTCCGGGTATTTACCCCCTAGGGCCATACTAACTAAAGAACCGATCGAATTTCCCACTAATACCACCGGTCTATTGATAAAAGTTTGCCAGAAATCGTGTATTTGTTCCACCCAGAGATTAACGCTATAGGGAACCTGTACTTTGCGCGAACCACCAAAACCTAATAAATCTACTGCGTAAACTCGATGATTTTGGCTGAGGATAGGAATATTATGGCGCCAATGTTCGATCGCTGCTCCAAATCCGTGCAGTAAAATTAAAGGGGGATTATCGGCATCTTGGGGGTTTTTTGCCGGCATAAAACTATAACGAATCTGCCAACCGCGCCACACCCAATCCCGTTGATAACCGATGCGTTCTGTCCAAGCTGGTGAAGTTGTCACTTAAGTCAAACAATTAAGAGGGTTTCAGGAAATATTACTCTAGTTTTATTATACGGGTTTCCCCGTCCCTAACCCGCGGCTGAATAAGATTTTTGTACTACTTTTTCCAAATATATTTAAACCTAGGGTTGATCTAGCCTATGCTAAAAAGAGGGGGACTAAAATCGCTCCTAGACTTTAATTGAAAAATTAGGATATTGCACAGATGGGCAATCTATTTGATGATGTCAGTCGCTTTCTTGAAACCCAACTGGAAGAATTTCTCAGAAGTCATCCCCAATTAGAATTACAGGCACTGGTAGAACAACTGCGCGAACAGGAGCGCGATACTGCTAAACTGATTAGCGCCCTAGAAAATGAGCGTCAACGTCTCGAACAGCAAATTTTGGCCACTGCCCAAGATATCCAAACTTGGCACGCTAGAATTGATAAGGCTAAGGCTGCTGGACGGCAGGACTTGCTGAAGGCTGCTAGTGAACGCGAGGCGGCCCTATTTCGTCAGGGTAATCAACTTTGGGGACGGATGGAAGGGGTGAAAAAACGTCTGAGTCAATCCCAAGAGTTACTGCAACAGGTCCAACAACGTCGTCAAGAAGTGCAAATTAAAGCCGAAAAAGCCCCTAAAAATCAGTCCCGTGACTGGGAAACCACTTTTTGGGATCAACCCCAAGAATCGGACTATCAGCGCTCGAACTACGATAATCTCGATCTAAAATTTAAAGAATGGGAAATGGAAGAAGAATTGAAAAAATTAAAGCGAGAAATGGGACGATAATTTTTCAGTGAGCAGTGAACAGTAAACAGTAAACTGATAAGTAGGTAGGTGTTAAAAATTGCCAGACACCCCCCTTATCAAGGGGGGATTAAGGGGGGATCGGCACCCCCCTTATCAAGGGGGGATCAAAGACAAAATCTATCTTCAATTTAATTGAAACCACTTACTTAACTGTTTACTGATAACTGATAACTGATAACTGAAATCCCTAAAACCCTAAAACCCCAACACCCAACACCCAACACCTAAAAAATTCCCCAGAATTGTTCCTCTTAGAAAACGATGGCATCTCAAGCACAAAATCCTGAAAATCAACCCTCCTCTACCCTCGAAGAAATCCGGGACGCTCGTTTAGAAAAAGTGGCAGGATTGCAAAAAGCTGGCTTAAATCCCTACGCTTACCAGTGGAAATCTACCGCTCACGCTCAACAACTACAAGAGCAGTACGCTGACTTAGCACCGGGGGAAGAAATTAGCGCTGAAGTAGCAATTGCTGGTCGGATTATTGCCCGAAGAATTCTGGGTAAACTAGCCTTTTTTAACCTGCAAGATGAAACGGGAACGATTCAATTATACCTCGATAAAAAACGCATTAGTGAAACCATGGCCGCCGTGCCGAATGCCTTTAACACGGTGATTAAACTGACCGATACGGGGGATATTTTAGGAGCAAAAGGCACAATTAAACGCACAGAACGCGGGGAATTATCTATCTATGTAAACGAGTACGAAATTCTCACCAAATCCCTCTTACCTCTCCCGGATAAATGGCACGGTTTAACCGATGTAGAAAAACGTTATCGACAAAGATATGTAGATTTAATTGTTAATCCGGAAGTGCGACAAACTTTTCGCCGTCGCGCCCAAATTACCGCTGCCATTCGCAGATATTTAGACCAAGAAGGTTTTATTGAAATTGAAACTCCCGTGCTACAAAGTGAAGCGGGAGGAGCCGATGCTAGACCGTTTATCACCTATCATAATACGCTGGAGATGGAGTTATATCTCCGCATTGCCACCGAGTTACATCTAAAAAGATTAATAGTGGGTGGTTTTGAAAAAGTCTTCGAGTTAGGCAGAATTTTTCGCAATGAAGGGGTTTCTACTAAACATAACCCCGAGTTTACTTCCATCGAAATCTATCAGGCCTATGCCGATTATTATGACATGATGGAGTTAACCGAAAACATTATTGTTAACGCTGCACAAGATGTTTTAGGTACGCTGAAAATCACCTATCAAGACAGGGAAATTGACCTAACTCCTCCTTGGCGACGAGTGACTATGCACGAATTAGTCCAAGAAATAACCGGGGTTGACCTTAATAGTTTTGAGGATTTCGAGTCGGCTCGTATTGCCGCAGAAAATGCCGGCATTGGCGTTCCAGAGGACTGTAAAACCATCGGTAAGCTATTAAATGAAGCTTTTGAACAAAAAGTCGAAGAAACCCTAATACAGCCCACTTTTGTGCTAGATTTTCCCGTGGAAATTTCCCCTTTGGCTAAACCTCATCGCTCAAAAACTGACCTCGTGGAAAGATTTGAATTATATGTGGTTGGACGGGAATTAGCTAATAGTTTTTCTGAGTTAACCGATCCCATCGATCAACGGCAAAGATTGGAAGCACAGGCACTCAAAAAAGCGTCTGGAGATTTGGAAGCGCAGGGAGTTGATGAGGACTTTTTAACCGCTTTAGAATACGGAATGCCCCCCACGGGAGGCTTAGGAATTGGCATCGATCGCCTGATCATGTTAAGCTAAACGGCGCTTAACCTGCATGATCCAATAGCTATAACCCTTTTGGAGTCTATATCGGTGATCCGAAGTAAAAGCCGTTTAGCTTATTAACCGATTCTGCCAGTATTCGCGATGTGATTGCTTTCCCCTTATTAAAAAGTCAAAGTACAGCGATTAAATCTTTTGACTACGATCAGGACAAAAAAATTCTGAAAGTGGAATTTAATCACGGTGGTATCTATCTTTATCATGATCTACCTTTGGCAGTATATAAAGATTTTCAGTCCGCACCATCGAAAGGACAGTTTTTTGTCGGACAAATTCGCGATAAATACAGTTTTGACAAGGAATTGTAAAAGTTAGGGTCACTTCAGTTATCAGTTATCAGTTATCAGTTATCAGTTATCAGTTATCAGTTATCAGTTATCAGTTATCAGTTATCATTCATGATCCCTTCTTACC
>NZ_JASJFE010000480.1:0-6209 GCF_030067735.1 Microcystis sp. M53598_WE2
ACCCTGACTGTTATAGAGGGTTCTTTCTTCAGTAACCACCACATCCACTGTAGCTTGATCGCCAGAGGCTGTAAAATTATTAACTGAATCTATTCTCTGAACTCCATAGATATAATAAGCACCATTATTAGCTAACCATTCGGAAGAACTTTCTTGACCATCAGAGCGCTTTATTTTGTCATTATAAGCTTTACCTGTAAGTAATTCTTCTCCTAAATAGGTTTGATAGGAGGAACCATAAATATCTCTTTTTGCCTTTAACCAGCGCTCGATTAAATCCACCGAGTTAACTATCTGTTGAGGAACAGGTGAATAGACAGGTTCAGGACTGGGTAAGGCATCGATGACACCTTGGGTAATTTTAACTTGATTAAAGTATTTAATTAGGTGCTTTTGTCACTCTTGAGCGCGATTTAAGTTACTAAAAGTTGCTACCTGAATATTACCATCATTAACAAAAGCATCCCGACAAAAGTTATTTTTAACTCTCTCTAAACTCACAAATGTTGCATCCTCTAATAAAAATTAACATTTAGCAATAATGTAGGGGGCGTGTTTGCGGCAATAACCTTGAATAAAAAAACAAAATTAGCAATCCGCGCCCCACGCACCAGTTAAGTAAGTAATCTCAATTAATTGTGAGATAGTGGGACAGGGTTCTGGTTCTTTGTATTTTATCTTTAATTGTAACCGGCTACTTAGTTGATGATAGGTGGTGCGTTACGACGGATTGTTACCTTCAAGTCAAAGCAGCAATTTTGGCCGTCTAACGCACCCTACGTTTTACTACTGAGGTTGATGTTTTTAAGCATTATTGACCTTCTCACCTCTAAGAGCCGAAAATAAACAGAGACGACCCAAACCCAAGATTGCTGGTGAGAAGGTTTCCTGACTGGGGGCCTCTAGATTGCAACCGGCAAATTCTTGCTGTATTTCTGTTAGAAAATAAGGCCAAATGGTTAAGAAAAAATTACCGCTAAAAATTATTCGATCGATATCTTCAAGACTTTTTTGCTGTTTTTCTAACAAATCATTAACTTTTTGTCTTAAATTATCTATATATGGTATAATCACCTTCTTATTTAAATCGGTGCGACTGACCGTCCAAGTATGACCGGCTAGAGAGGAGGTAAATTCGCTTTCTTCTTGAAGGATTAATTTGGTTAATCTAGCGGCTGCCAGTAAAGATTTTTTTAAGGGATTAGTATCGGTGAGATCTGAGGGGGAAAGAGGCAAAAAAGAACGCCAGAGAGGATAAATTAAGTGAGAGAGTATGGCCTGTTCATAGGTGTTTTCCCCGTAGTTAAAATGGCTCAGAGCGATCGCTTGACGGCATAAAGAGCGAGTTTGCGGTGGGACTTCCACTATTGCTAAAGTGGTGGTCTCCCGCTTCCCTTCGATAACCAGTAGGGTTTGGGGTTGGGGTTGGTCGCTAGTGGGAACATGGGCCAGAGCAGTAGCGATCGCTGTTTCTAGACTAGATAGGCGATCAGGGGGTATTAGTTGCGCTGTGAGAAGGGCTTTTTTCAGGTCATCCGTGGGGGTTTCCCCGTCATCGGTGATAATAATAGCTTCTAATCGATCTAGGGCTTCCCAGAGCCAAGAATCGGTGCTAAAATCCCGATTAGATAGCCAACTAATTAGATATTCTTCCACCTGAGAGCAGGGTAAGAGATCACTTGTTCCCGTTGCCAGACTCCAAGAAAGAGGATAAAAATCGATCAGTCCCTGGCTTTCCCGAAAAAAGACAACTTTTACCCCCTCTGGTTGCACCGCCATTCCCAGGGACCAACGGGCAACTTCAGGGGTTGGAGCGGGCAACAATAAGGGAGAAAGCAGCGCTCTGGCCGATTCTAATTGTTGACGAGTGGCGATAATTGTCTCGGAAGTAACTTCTTGCGGGTTAACTAGAGAGGAAATCACCTTGGCAAGAATCCGATCGATCTCGGTCAGTAGGGAGGAAAAATCCTGTTTATCGGTCACTGGATAATTAAAAATACCCACAACTTTCCATTGTAGAATCACCTGCCTAAAACCAACAAAATTTAAATATTAAACCATGGAAGAAAAACGATATCCTGCGGAAAAATCAGCAGAGATTCAAAAATTATTAGATACAGCCACTTTATTGGTCGGTTTGGCCCCTGAAACCCTCGATCAAGTTACTTCTCATGCTGTCACCCGCACTCATCCTGCTAATCGGGCGATTTTATTAGAAAATGATTGGGGGGGTTCGGTTTACTTTATTCTGGATGGTTGGGTGAAAATTCGTACTTACAATATGGATGGCAAAGAAGTCACCTTAAATATCCTCGGTAAAGGGGAAATAGTCGGAGAAATGGCCGCTTTAGAAGAATCTCCCCGCTCCACTGATGCTATCACCTTAACCACGGCCACAATTAGCAGTATTCCCGCTCAAGATTTTGTTAATCTGCTCCAATCGGAACCTTTAGCGGGAATTCGTCTTTCTCAGTTAATGGCCAAGCGTTTGCGTCAACTTAACCGGCGTTTACGTTTACGGGAGGCCGATAGTCTCTCCAGAGTCGCCGATACTTTACTCTTTTTAGCCGAAGGTCAAGGAGAAAAAAGCTGCCAGGGTACAGTAATTCCCAATTTACCTCACCGGGAATTGAGTAGTATTAGTGGCCTGGCCCGGGAAACCGTGACCCGATCCTTGACCAAATTGCACAAAAAAGGACTGATTCAAAGACAGCAGGAATCCCTCTTTATTCCCGATCTGGTCGCTTTAGAAAAAGTGATCACCTAAATTCAGTGATCAGTGATCACTGATCAGCTGATTGTTTTTATTTGTCGATTAATTAGCCATTTTTCTAGTTATCATCACTATTATACTAAATCTGGTTATTAAAAACTGATTATTTATTCCCCCTCGTGCATGAGTGCCTCTCCTTATATGTAGCCTATACTGTATGAATCAGTGTTATATTGGTAGCCAGGATGTGGGAAAAAGGCAAAGAAACGGTACAGACAATGAAGTTTATTCACTGGAAAAAGCAGCAGTTATTGATGATTTTTGTCCTAGGGCTGGCAATTTCAGTCGCGTGGGGGACAATTTTGCCTGTTTTTACTCAAAAGCTTCCTGCACCTAATCCCTGTAACCAACTTAGGGGAAAGATTCAAAATCGGGCAAAACAAGATGCAGAAGCTGACCGGTTGAATTTTTTCAATACTGATAAAAAGAAAAAGACAAGTAGTGATATTTTAAATTTGTATAAAGAGGTAAATTCTCAAGCTTCTTGTTTTCCACAGGATGAATTATGGGATATCTATGAACAACAATATGATATTAATAAATATCCTGCCTGGATACCTGTGCTTGTTATTCTTGTTTTGGGTGGTATTGTGGGGACTGTTATTAGTGATACCTTAAAAAAATGGCTCAATCAGTCTTTAGAAGCGATTAGTAAATGGATTTATAAAACCTTTGCTGGAACACCCTTATTTGAAAATATTGCTCTTAAAAAGTATCGACAAGCATTAATTGATAAATATCAAAAACTTAATATACCTTTTCGTCCTCATCGTCCCCTAGAAATGCGGGAGATTTATGTTTCTTTAAAAGCTTTTAAAGCGAGCAATCGCTCTTTGATTGAAGCAGAAAATGCGGTGCAAAAATACCGCCGCTTAGTGGTTAAAGGTGCGCCTGGTTCGGGGAAGTCGATGTTATTAAAGTATCTAGCACTTTCCTATTCAGAAGGACGATTCAAAAATTTATCCGATCGTCCCGTGCCAATTTTACTAGAATTGAACCGCCTCAATGAGGCTAATTTGACAGTAGAAAAGTTAGAACAACATTTAGTAGCAGCTTGCGATCGCCATAATTTTCCTAAAGCTAATCGTTTCATCTCTCAAGGTTTAAAAGACGGACGTTTGCTGCTGCTTTTAGATGGGTTAGATGAGGTTAGTAGTGGCATTCGCTCTTCTGTTGTTCGGTGTCTTAAAGACTTTTTAGAATTAGAAAAGTATAAAAAATGTCGGGTAATTATTACCTGTCGGACGGCTGTTTATCATGATGAGTTTGTCGATAATACCGAGGAAACTTTAGAAATTGTCGAATTTAGTGACCAGCAAATTCGCCGCTTTTTGCAAGCTTGGAAGTTGGAAATGCCGCCAGAGAAATCAGTAGAACAATTGATTCAAAACTTGCGAGCTAAACCGAAAATTATGGCACTGGCGCGGAATCCCCTACTGTTAACAATCATCGCCTATCTCTATACGGATACCCCCTTTGTTTTACCTCATTCGCGAGCCGAATTTTACACTAAAGCTACTGATGTTTTATTAGAATTGCGCGACCAACAAAGAAATATCCCTAATCAATATAGTGGTGTCAACAAGCGGCGAGTTCTGCAACATTTAGCACTCTATGCTCAGAATAGCGCTAATCGACAACAGCAAGATCGCCGCAGTCTTCTTGATTCTGAAGTATGGGAACAAGTTAAACAAGTCTTACCTTCATTAAATCTAGAGCCTAAAGAGGCTAATTCTATCGTTGATGAAATCGTCAAACGCAGTGGAATATTGCTTCGCATTGATGGCGGACAGGGTTATTATTTTCCTCATCTCACTCTACCAGAATATTTCGTAGCAGCAGCTTTAACAGACAAACAAGCTGAATTAATTCAAAAATGGAAAAATGCTCCTAGCGACTGGCTAGAAATTGTCAAGTTATGGTGTGGATTGGCAAACAATAGTACGGATTTAATTACGGCGGTATATCAACAAGATGCACTGACAGCATTTGAATGTCTAGCAGATGCTCAAGAAGTAAAACCAGAAGTTGCTCAGGAGATTATAGATTATTTTAAAACACAATTGAGAACCGATGAATCAATTTGTAGTGCTTTTGGCTCAGTAGCGGCTGATTTTCGTCCTAGAGGGAAAGCATTATTTGATTTTTTAGTTGCTAGTTTAGATAATTCAGACAGCCAAAAAGCAGCGGCTCAAGCCTTATCCGCCACTAATTTGCCTCAAGCAGTAGAAAAATTAGTTATTTACTATGATCACAATCAACCCCATTTTATAGAAGTGCGAGAAGCCTTAATCAGAATGGGAGGTTTAGCAGTTAATCAACTAGAATCTTTAGCTCGAAAAGGCTCTATAGAAGCAATGGATGATTTAGTTAAAATTGCCATACCAGAAGCGGCTGAGGCACTTGAAAGATTGCAGGAAGATCCGAACTTAAGCGGAAAAGTAAGTTTTCGACTTGCAGCACTGTTGAAGGAGTTAGAAGATAGTCAAGCTGAACGCAATCGCACTCTATCATGAAGGAAAACTAATGCTATTCAGATTCATTCGCCGACTAAAAAATCGAGCCGTTAAACAAAAGCGCCAGCCACAAGAGGTAATCGAAACGGACTTAAGTTGGATTTGGCAACCTTTTGAAAATTCAAGCACTTTGCAGTTCTCTGCTACTGTCAAGAAAGTTGCTGCTGCAATTATTGAAAGCTCTGCTGATGATATTCCTAAAATCACTTTTGAACTCGATCCTCGGTTAGTCATTCCTTTATGTGCGATTCAGTTACCAAATGAAATTAATCTGACTCAATTAAGTTCTTTTAAAAATGAATTGGAATCGGTTTCACTTGAAAATTTAGACAATAAAATAGAGTTTGTTGATCGAGTTTTAAGTAAAATCACTCCAAAGCAGCGTTGGTTATATTTATTTAATAGTCTGACACCTGAATTACAATTTGCCTTACTGTCTCGCTTAATCAACTGCCGCCGCCCCACAAGAAACGACTGGCGCAATCTTTTTAAGAAGATAGAATATCAGTTTAAAAAAAGCCGAGAATATCTAGGAGTGTTAACTGTTGTCTTCTTGCTCTCTCTTGGATCTGTAATTGAAATATTCGCTATCATGTACAGTCAGCCAAAAAGTTGGGTTAATGGCTTGATGGCAATCACAATTGCTGTTGTCCTGTATTTTTTAATAGTTTTATGGCAAGAATTTAAAGCCAAAGAAGAAAAATCAGAGCTATCAGAGCCAACTTTATTGATGCAATTGGGCTTACTAGGATCCTGGACGTTTTGCCAAGAATGGTATCGACTACTCAGAAAAAACCTAGTTTGGGAAGGAATAACAGCTTTGTTTGATGATCCTGTTAGGGCTAGGGCTGGGGCTGTGGTTGTGACGAATGTGGCTATGGTTGTGATGGGTGTGGCTGTGGTTATCGCTGGGGCTGTAG
>NZ_JASJFE010001061.1:0-5782 GCF_030067735.1 Microcystis sp. M53598_WE2
TGATCGCTAAATGTCTTTCTATATAATGGTTTCATCCCTTATAACCCCGTCCATTGCATAAAACGAACCGAAAGGCCATCAGTGAACTGATAACTCACCACTGATAACTGATAACTGATAACTGATAACTGAAGTTACCGACGCGGAACGAGATTAATCCGGCCCTCGTCCATTTCATCCATGAGTAACTCTAGGGCCTCGTAATCCACATCGGAAACGTAGCCAAGACGAGCGAGGAGTTCATTAATTCCGTTTTCGATTTCTGGCGTGATTTGACGATAATATAGGGCTTGTTCCACTAATTGGCGGATAGTCTGCTGGGTATCCACAATTTCCTTACTCTAGTTCAATAAATCTAGTTTCTGTATCCTGCTTTACTTTATTTCAGCAAAAATACCAGTATAATGCTGGGTCATCATCAGTCATTCGGGATTAGAGCTTAAACCTAACGACTTTCCCCTAGTATTCGCCCTAATAAGCCTTGATCACTGTTCCTCTTTACTCCCTGGACCATCAGGTTAACCTAAAAGTGGTTCCTTCCTAAAGGGGAAAGATTAAGAAAAGATTAATCTTTTCAGGAGAGGGAAAATATATCAAGACGAAGGTTGCAAAATCAGAAAGTTAGGACATAATAGCGGTATCTGATCTCCAGTTAAAAGGTTCATTTATGAATTTCAAAGCCCAGCCATGAAAAGTCCTGTAAAAGTCCCGGAAATTGCTCTATTTGAGCCAAACGGCTATATTACCGCCGCTAACGTCCTAGAATTTCAAGAGCAGCTCACCAATCTGGTTAACCGGAGTCGCTCTATCACTTTTCTCGTGGATATGAGTAGGGTGGAATTCCTCGACAGCGCTGGATTAATGGCTTTAGTTACTGCCTTTCGTCTGGCTCAAAGTCAAGAAAAATCCTTCAATATCTGTTCTATTCCACCTTCAGTCAAGATTATCTTTGAATTAACCCAACTCGATCGGGTTCTCTCGATTTTCCCTAGCCGTGCTGACTTTGATGCTGTCATCACCCTCCCCCAAGCGGCGTAAGCAGACAAAATAGGGTTTCTCGCCGTAATTTCTCGGCTGCACTCTCAATTCTACCAATAAATCACCTCTTGACCGGGCAGATTCCCATTTGTACAACCGACTCCTCAGGACAACAAATTTTCTCAAGGAGAGCCATTATACTGTTGAGATGGCTCTCCTACTTTTGGGATATTATTTCTCGGGGCAAACTCCCATAAAGTTGTTGGGAGCAGCTCACAAAAGGCTGTCTATTAAGAAATTCCATGACTTTAGTAATGACAGGGGGGAAGGGGGGCAAGATGGTAGATAGGTAATGAGTAGTAATTTCCTAGAATCCATGACAGTCAAAAATCTCCAGTATGCTTATTTTCCCGGTTGTGTCGCCCAAGGTGCCTGTCGGGAACTATATTTATCCACGGCAGCCCTGACGGAAGCTTTGGGGATTAATTTAGTCGAACTCAAAAAAGCTGCCTGTTGTGGTTCGGGAACCTATAAGGAAGATTCGCAACTCTTGGAAGATACCGTCAATGCGCGCAATATTGCCCTAGCGGAAGCCCTCAATTTACCCCTGTTGACTCACTGTAGCACCTGTCAAGGGGTGATCGGTCATGTGGATGAGCGCTTGAAGGAAGCAAAGCATAATAATCCCAATTATGTTGAGGAAGTTAATAATTATTTACAGAAAGAACATTGTTCCCCCTACCAAGGTACGACGACGGTTAAGCACCTACTCTGGGCAATTGTCGGCGATTATGGCTTAGATAATCTGGCGGCCAAGGTGGTTCGTCCCTTATCAGGCTTAAATTGTGCCAGTTTTTATGGTTGTTATCTCCTGCGAGCCCAGGATACTCTCCCCTACGATAATCCTTTTCAGCCGGAATCCCTAGAAAATGTCTTTCGGGTGGTGGGAGCAAATCCGATTTATTATCAAGGACGCACTCAATGCTGTGGTTGGCCCCTGTCCAGTTATGCCACCACCCAATCGTTCCAAATGGCAGGAAAACACATTTTAGAGTCCATGGCAGCGGGGGCCGATTGTTTAGTCACCCCTTGTCCTTTATGCCATCTTAATCTTGATTCCCGACAACCGGAAGTGGCAAAAGTGATCGGTCGAAGTTTAGGTTTACCCGTGTTACATTTTTCCCAATTAGTCGCTTTAGCGGTGGGAGTGAGTCCCGATCGTTTAGGATTAGATAGACACATCGTTTCCACCAAATCTCTGTTAAAGAAATTGGGGTTTTAGAACTCAATCAGGAGTGTTAGCAATGGATTGGTTAAAAAGAATTTTTGGCTTAGATAAACCGGCCGATGCCGCTAGTGCGATCGCGGGGAAAGCCGCTGCTGCGGGTATTCCCCCCGAAAGAGTCGGATTAGATGGAAAATACGACGAAAGCGGCCTAGCTAAACGAGTAGTTTTAGCTTTTGACGAGACACCGGATTTAGCTGATGAAGACAAATTGTGGGTCGCTCAAACTGGTGGTAAAGTTGTACTAAAAGGCAAGGTTTCCAATCAGGCGACTTTAAATAAAATGGTGGCAATTGCCAGTAAAGTCCATGGGGCAACCAGCGTCGATACCAGTCAAGTAACTATTGGGTGAAGTCGAACGGCTGTTAACCTCTTGTAAAAATCAAAAATTGTTGTTAGGGTTAGGAGTCAGTAGCCAGTAGTCAGTAGTCAGGAGAATTAAGAATGAATAATAATCAGTTAAATGGTCTATTTACAGATTTTATGCGATTTAATCCTTATTTTTGACGTTTTTGAACCCTCAAAAGTTAATTATGCAAGAGGTTTAATATTCGCCGTGAAAATTAACCACTAAAACCCAGAGGGTTTTTGCTAGGGTAGATAACCCCAAGACTGGCAATCGCCCCCAGCCGGCTGCGGTAAAATGGGAGGGATAGATACAACTCAGGAGAAAAGACCCCAGTGCCGTACAACCCCGCAGAAATCGAACAGAAATGGCAGAAGATTTGGCAGCAAATGGGATTGGACAAAACCCCAGACAACGCCGATAAACCGAAATTTTACGCCCTCTCCATGTTCCCCTATCCATCGGGCAACCTGCACATGGGTCACGTTCGCAACTATACTATCACCGATGTGATTGCCCGTCTGAAAAGAATGCAGGGTTATCGCGTGCTGCATCCCATGGGGTGGGATGCTTTCGGATTACCCGCAGAAAATGCCGCCATTGAAAGGGGAGTTCCTCCGGCAAAATGGACTGATCAAAATATTGCCCAGATGAAACGGCAATTACAACAGTTAGGATTATCTATCGATTGGGAAAGAGAAGTTGCCACCTGTTCCCCGGAATATTATCGTTGGACCCAATGGCTATTTTTACAGTTTTTTGAATCAGGATTAGCCTACCAAAAAGAAGCGGCAGTGAATTGGGATCCTATCGATCAAACTGTCTTGGCCAATGAACAGGTAGATAGTGAAGGAAAATCTTGGCGATCGGGTGCTAAAGTAGAAAGAAAATTACTCCGGCAATGGTTCCTAAAAATCACCGATTATGCCGAACAATTACTCACTGATTTAGATAAACTTACCGGTTGGCCAGAACGGGTTAAAACCATGCAGGCCAACTGGATTGGTAAATCGGTAGGTGCTTATTTAGAATTTCCTCTTGTTAACTCCACAGAAAAAATTGCCGTTTTTACCACTCGTCCCGATACGGTTTATGGAGTCACTTATGTGGTACTTGCTCCCGAACATCCCTTAACTTTACAAGTTACCACTCCCGAACAAAAATCGGCCGTAGAAACTTTTATTCAAGAGATAGCCAGCGAAAGCGAATTAGAAAGAACTGCCGAAGATAAACCCAAACGCGGTATTAAAACCGGAGGACTGGCAATTAATCCTTTTACTGGTGAAGAAATTCCGATTTTAATTGCTGATTATGTCCTCTACGAATACGGGACGGGGGCAGTGATGGGAGTCCCGGCTCACGACAGTCGCGATTTTAAATTTGCTCGGGAAAATAACCTACCAATTAAGATAGTTATTACTCCAGAAAGTGGCGAAATTGAGTTAAAAGAGGCCTATACAGAAGCGGGAATTATGATTAATTCCGCTCAATTTAATGGACTGAATTCCCAAGAAGGAAAAACCGCTATTATTGATTATGCCACTGCCCAAGGTTACGGCAAAGCTAGAATACAATATCGCCTCCGGGATTGGTTAATTTCCCGTCAAAGATATTGGGGTTGTCCGATTCCAGTTATCCACTGTCCTAACTGTGGAACCGTGCCAGTACCTATCGATAATTTACCCGTTACTTTACCAGAAAATGTCGAATTTAGCGGTCGAGGTGCTTCCCCTTTAGCCAAATTAGAAGACTGGGTAAATGTGGATTGTCCTCGCTGTGGAACTCCCGCAAAACGGGAAACCGACACCATGGATACCTTTATCGATTCTAGTTGGTATTTCCTCCGTTATACCGATGCTAAAAATGAAGGTATACCCTTTCAATTCGAGAAGGTTAATGATTGGATGCCCGTGGATCAATACGTCGGAGGAATCGAACACGCTATCCTACATTTACTCTATTCTCGTTTCTTTACCAAAGTTTTAAGGGACCGAGGTTTAGTTAATGTTGATGAACCTTTTAACCGTCTGTTAACCCAGGGAATGGTACAGGGATTAACCTACAAAAATCCCGAAACTGGCAAATATGTCCCCGCAGAAAATGTTATCTATAAAGAGGATAAATATTGCGATAAAGACACGGGAGAAGTTCTATCTTTCTTCTTTGAAAAAATGTCTAAGTCGAAATATAACGGCGTTGATCCTCTGAAAGTTCTCGAAAAATACGGGGCCGATACTGCCCGAATGTTTATACTTTTTACCGCACCCCCAGAAAAAGATTTACAGTGGGATGATGCGGGGGTAGAAGGACAATTTCGCTTTCTTAATCGGGTGTGGCGTTTAGTCAGCGAATATATTGAAAATAAAGCCAAGCAAGTCAAAAAAATAGAGACTTTCTCGAAAACTGACAAGGATTTAAGACGGGCAATTCACACCGCTATTAAAGAAATCTCCGAGGATTTAGAAGGAGATTATCAATTTAATACCGCCATTTCCGAATTGATGAAACTCAGTAACGCTTTAGGGGATAATAAGTGTTTTGCATCCCCCATTTATCGGGAAGGAATCGAAACCTTATTAATCTTACTTTCCCTCTTTGCTCCCCATCTTAGCGAAGAATTATGGCAAGCTTTAGGCCATAGCCAATCAATTCACCTGCAACCCTGGCCAAAAGTTGATCCTACTGCCCTGATTGTGGACGAGATTACCCTTGTCATCCAAATTTTGGGAAAAACCAGAGGCACGATACAAGTTCCCGCTAGTGCCGATAAAAGCACCCTAGAAACCCTCGCCCTGGAATCAGAAATCGCCCAACGTTATTTAGAGGGCAAGGAAATCAAAAAAGTGATTGTTGTCCCGGGCAAATTAGTTAACTTTGTCGTGGTTTAAATGACAGCAATTATCACAATGGTAGGGAATTAAGAACTTTTTCAGTTATCAGTAACCAGTTAGATTAACACTTTAGATGGCAAAATAGAAACTATACAATTAGTATTGTCTGTAAATAAGAACAACCTATGAATATTGAATCAACTAAAGTTACTGCTGAAGAAATTGCCCAGTTTCGCGCTGAATTGGCAGACAATCCAAGTGCGATCGCTGCTTTAGATGCCGACGATATGGCGATTTATTTTTGCGTTTCTTGAGAAGGTAATAATAATGGAGTTAAGGCAA
>NZ_JASJFE010000990.1:0-1688 GCF_030067735.1 Microcystis sp. M53598_WE2
CGCAGTAAGGTTTTAAAGATATCTCCGTGGCGATTTTCGTCTTGACACCAACTCTCGAAGTAATTAAAAAGAGGATTAAATTTATACTGGGGATGTTCTTCTAAATAACGATAAATGAGAATATACCGCCAATAACCGATTTTTTCGGAGAGATAGACCGTATATAACACCCATTCAAGGGGGAAAAAGGTGTAGGTACGGGTTTTAGTAATTTTGGCTAAATCGAGGGAAATATTAAAGTCAGCCATGGCTTTATTGAGAAATCCTGCATGGCGCGCCTCATATCTAACCATAAGATGAAATATCTCCCCTAACAAGGGATTACGGCTTTTTAGTTGTCGTGACAGTTCCTTAAATAACAAAAAGCCAGAAAATTCGGAGATACAGGAGCGTTCTAGGTAATCTATAAAGGCATTTCTCGTTTTTTCATCGAGATTATCTTGATAGTTCTCAAATTCTTGCTGACGTTCAAAGTGATGCCGGTTGTAATCGGTCCGCATCTCCTCTAACATCGCTTTGATTTCGGTTTCTTGCAGAGAAAGGTCAAAATTAGCGGCAGCCTCAAAATCGGTGGTATAGAAACGAGGAGTGAGGATAGTTTCGCGCAGAACAGCTTTTTTCTGGGAGGGGGGTTCAACGGTAGTGACCATGATGGAAATTACTTGACTACATAGCTATATAGGATTTTAAACATAAATAGGTAAGCCAATGATAATTATTAAGTTTTATCAATAGTTATCAATAGTTTTCGGGGTGTGAGACTAGAGGATTTTAGGGATTGCCGCTCAAAGATTGGGTACTATCCAAGCAAGTACCTAAAACTAGAAAAGGGATGAAGTGGCAGTTTTTTGCGATGCTTAAAATGTGACTGCGATAATTAAACCGGAGACTAATAAGCCAAAACCGCTAACTAAAGGCCAAAAACGGGGATAAAACCGAATATTTCCGCCAGAGTGAGTTATTTGACTCCATTCGAGACGAGGAGATAAATCGCGACGAAACCAACCGAGAACTCGTACAGATGTATTATTTATTGCTGCCATGGGGGAGTTAGTAGTCCTGATTTTATGCCAAAAACCAAAACGATAGTTAGGAGCGAGGGGAATTATGCCGGTGCTATCTTTAAGAAAGAAATTCTTTCCTTGAGCAATTAACTCACCGCGGAGTCGGACGGGGATAGCTGGGAGGGGATGACTGTAAGGATTATCAGTTAAAGAAAAAATATCGCTGAAACTAGCATTGTTGAGACGAGGATAACTGGCTAATCGATTGATAATTATACCCAAACCCCCACCGACTAAAATTAGGCCCAATGCACCCCAAGAGCTAAATTTCAGCCAAAGAAAACCAGCTATGACAACCCCAATAATAAAGCCTAGTCCCGAAGCATAATATAAACACAGTCGTAGACAAAAGTTTTGATAGAGTTTCTTGGGATTTAATTCCATTTTTTGGCGTAATACTTCCCCCAGACTAAATTCTATATCCAGATCCATCTGTCGGGCATAGTTAGTTAAAGCGCGAATCCTTTCACCAGTCAGGGGATGATTAGATTGCAACTCTAACCATTTTGCCCAAGGATTATATATATCCCAGAGAAAACTCTGTCCGATCCGGCGAGACTCCAATGCGATACCATAAACGTTACCGGCAATGATCGCATCCTGCTCCAGGGCAATATTTAATAC
>NZ_JASJFE010000483.1:0-3894 GCF_030067735.1 Microcystis sp. M53598_WE2
AGCCCTAAACGCAGAAATTTTGAAAAAGCGAAGCCTCCGCTTCTACTATAATCAGAGAAGGGTAATTGAGACAATTTCTGCATCACCTTAAATAGCTCTTCAGGTTTTGCGTCCGAGAAAATTAATAATCTGGGGACTAATTTCTTTTGACCAATGTTCTTGGGGATAGTGTTTTGCTTCCGCGAGGGGGATTAATTCCACTCCTGATTTAGTAGCTAATTTTTCGACAGTGACAGAAGATAACCAAGGATCGGCCATTCCCCAGACAAAAAGGATAGGTTTTTCAAAGTTCTCTAAACCTGTCTCAATTTCTGCCATAGTTTTCGATAGGTTTAAATTGCGAATCGTGGCCAGTAAAGCGCGACCCACTGCCGAAGTTTTTAGATAAGGTTGACGGAAAATAGCCAGATCTGCATCACTAATCACAAAACCGCTACCAGTTTCTAAAGTACGATCGACTAATAAGGGGTCTTGAGTCGCCATATCTCCGAGGAAAGGTAGCCCCCATTGTTTCATTATCCAGGGTAATTTGACATCACTGGAGAGGGGAGTATTTAAAACGATCAAGCGCT
Source organism: Microcystis sp. M53598_WE2 (assembly GCF_030067735.1). Classification (NCBI taxonomy): domain Bacteria; kingdom Bacillati; phylum Cyanobacteriota; class Cyanophyceae; order Chroococcales; family Microcystaceae; genus Microcystis; species Microcystis sp. M53598_WE2. The sequence goes on from NZ_JASJFE010000483.1 coordinate 573, forward strand.
CAATTTTATCGGGATTTTCTAGGGCGTATTGTAAACCGACGGAGGCTAAAAAACCCTGGACAATGAGGGAGATTTTCGGCAATTGGAGAGCTTGAATAAAATCGGCCAAGGCTTGACAAAAAGCGCTAGGTGTGTAGGCGAATTCTCTGGCATTGGGTTTAGCGGATAAACCGGAACCGATCCAATCGGGGGCAATGGCATTAATGTTATATTCTTCTAAACTGGTCAATAATTCCCGCCAAATATAGCCATGGGCGGGTAAACCATGGAGTAGGATCACGGGAGTTGTGTCCGGTTGTTGAGCGGGGTTAACCTGTCGATAGAACCACTTGAGAGAGCCGACTTCGAGAAAATTTTCTAAAATAGCCATGGTTAATGGGGGATTAATAATCATTAACCATTGTCTAACGTCTAGGAACCGATCGCACCGGCAAATTTTCCACCCCGGCAGTTATAGGGAGCTTGCGTCGAGACTTTGTGCTTCTCCGGGGGTTAAGGGTAAATGAAGACCGCATTCTTGTTTTAAACCCTTGAAACGGGTGTCTCGTTCGTTGCTATCATCGGCGGTTAAAGGCCGACTGGAGTGCCAATCGCCGACGGAGACATAACCTAGATCAAAATAGGGATGGTAGGGAAGATCGTATTTAGTCAGATAGTCATAGATGGTTTTGGCATTCCAGTCAAGGATCGGTAATATTTTGTAACGTTCGCCCTGTTGATTGACCCATTGGAGAGTTTTGCGGTGGTCGGTTTGGTCGCGACGTAAACCTGCTAACCAAGCGGTGGCCTTTAATTCCTTCAGGGCCCGTTGCATCGGCTCCACCTTGCGGATTTTGTCGTAGAGATTGAGGGAGTCGAGATCGTTATTTGACCACAATTTACCGTGGATTGCTTCCATGCGGGCGGGACTGAGGGGAGATTGATAAACTTTCAGGTTTAAATGGAGGCGTTGGCTTAAGTCTTCGGCAAATTGATAGGTTTCTGGGGGAAGATAGCCGGTATCGATCCAAATGATGGGAATATCGGGGATAATTGCGGTGACGAGGTGCAACATTACCGCCGCCTGAATGCCGAAACTGGTACTCATCACCAAACCTTCCCCGAAGGTGGCTTCCGCCCAAGCGACGATTTCCGCGGCGTTAGCGGAGTCAAAACGTTGATTAATTGTAGCGAGGTCGAGGGATAGAGGGTAGGAAAAAGACCGGTCGGCAGTGGGGATGAAGGCAGTTTCTAGGGCCTGTGGATGAGAATTAAGCAAGTGTAAATCTGGCATTCTGGCTAAGATTTAAGGTATTAGTAGCGGCGGATACTGATAGAGTCCAATCTATCCATTAGGGGCTGAGAATAGAGTCAACTCCATCTCCTCCCCTTGAGAAACGTAGGTGAGACTTTCACCTCACACGTCTCCTAGTTTGACTGCTCCATTGTTAGGGATACAGCTTGACACTGGAGAGCCGTTTTATCATCCTGACACTGGCGGTCTAGTAGTTGGGGGTTTTTGTATTCATCCTGACGACCGTATTGTTGAAAATCTATATACTGTACTTCTACTATATCTGATGGGGTGAAGTGTGGCCCACACTAGCGACACCTTCCTTTCTCAAAAATCTCTCTGGTTACACTAGACTCAAGTTGGCAGCTGAAAAAGTCTCTGGTGACATCTAATTGACCTCGATTAATGATAACTAATTAAGCAAGATTGGCAGGAATTGTCCCCAGTTTTTGTAGTTGTTTTTCAATATTGGCCTTTAATTGGGTCCGGGTGATTTCTTTTCCCGTTTGAGCGGTGTGTGCATTTTCCAGAAAAATAATACTATCTACTTTTTCTAGGGCAAATAATTGGAATAAAAGATGGGTTACGGGAATCAGGAGCGTTGATAGGGGTGAATTGGGGGTATTTTGAGCAGATATGGCCATTTTTTCCGTAGCAAAGGCATAGATTACCCTTTTCTCCTGTTGCGGCTGCCGCCGATGGGCTAAGGTGGTTAGTAACCAATCACCCTGGCTATTCTGCACCACATAGTATTGTAAATGTTTTAACTGTCTGGCCATGGCCGCAAGGACGGGATTAACCGCTTCTTCCATGACTACGGGGGCCAGTCCGTAATTGACCGCGTCTCGACTTAAAATATGCAGCTGTGCCTTTAATTTCATGGCTAATCATGTCTATAAACTAATCGATATTGACCATTCCTACCAGCGATGAGCGGTTTTTCTGCCAGTACAATTTTAGGCGTTGCTCATTTGAGATCTGAATCCTCTTTGCTGGGATTTTTAAAACCTAGACCCAAACTAACTTTGGCACGGGAACCTGCACAGTTGCCATTCATCCCTTGATTCAGCAACGCTATTTAAAATTGTCGTCGTGAAAAGATGAGGATGGAGATACCCAATAATAGACCAGTATAAACGAGACTGTAGAGGGCATTAGCGATTAAGACATCAGCACTAGGCAGCAAACCATAAACGGCCTCGTTTCTAAAATTTAATCTCTCTAAATCTGGGAGAATTAGATAAATATTTTTAGTGATAGCGAGGATATTGGCATTTTTGCTGATTATACCCAATTGGATCAGATCTTTGCTGATGTGACCCATGAGATAGACCCCAAAAGTCATTAACGTGGCTAAAATCGAACTGGTAAATACCCCAAAAGCGATCGCCACGGCTGCGATGAGAATTAATTCCAAACCGAGATAGAAAACCGAGACAATCAGGGGTAAAGGTTGAAAAGATACTTTCATCCCCAGCAACATCAGCAAGTAAATCACCAACATTACCCCCAACATCACCGCTAAAACCCCGGACAAACCCAAGTGTTTACCGAGGATAAATTCGGCCCGACTCAGGGGTTTAGGAATCAAAACTAAAATAGTTCTCTTGTCAATTTCCTTATTAATTAGCCCTGTACCCACAAAAACCGCGACAATTACCCCTAATAACCCGATAGCGGCTAATCCCAAGTCAAGAAAGATTTTCTGATGGGTTCCCACCGCAATTTCTGGTAATAAACGCCAAGCGAAGGCCATCAACAAGGCAAAAAACCCGATAAAGTAAAGAATTCGATCGCGAATAACCTCGCGAAAACCATTAGCTGCGATCGCCCATATTCTCAGGATACTGATACCCATAGCCTTTCATCAAAATAATATCTGTCTTTCCTAGATTAAGAGATTGTTTTATCCCCTCATTATGCCCAATTAGGGTTTGCGGCAAAAAGTTTTTCCTGGGGGCAGGGTGTGGGGTGTGGGGTGTGGGGTTTTACCAGTTTTGAGGTGGCCAATTACCTAATTTTCAGGGAAAAAGTGCCTAAATTTCCCCC
>NZ_JASJFE010000986.1:0-2166 GCF_030067735.1 Microcystis sp. M53598_WE2
AAAAAATGATCGAGCAGAAAACTACTATTAAAAATCTGGCTTTAATTGCTGGTGTGCATGGCAATGAACTAACTCCCGCTTATTTGGTTAAATACCTGCAAAAGTCACCTAATCTTATTGCTCGCAGCAGTTTTCAATCCCACAGTCTCATCGCTAATCCCTTAGCCCTAAAGCAACGGGTTAGATATATCGATACGGATTTAAATCGTTGTTTTAACCAAAAAGATTTAGTGAATCCCGATTGTCAGCAATACGAACAAAAACGAGCAAAAAAAATAGTCAAAGATCTCCGAGAAAAATCCATTGATTTATTAATCGATATTCACAGCACCACATCTAACATGATGCTGGCGATTATTTATTCTAACCCCCATCCTTGGCTATTAAAACTCTTTACCTATCTGACTAAAATTAATCCTGAGGTGCGCTTAATTTATCATCCCGTCAGCGAGGAAGAAAATCATTTTCTGAAAGGAATTTGTCCCCTAGCTTTTACCCTAGAAATCGGTCCAATTAACCATGGGGTCATCTGTCCCTATCTTTTTCGTCAAACCGAAACACTTATCTATCAAATCCTAGACTATATCGAACAGGAAAATTATCTCGCTGCCCATCTCGATACTTTCAGCGAATCCCTAACAGTTTACCAACGTTTAGGCTCGATCGATTATCCTAGGGATGAACAGGGTGAAATTAAAGCCATGTTACATCCTCAGATTCTCCAACGAGATTATCAGGCAATTCAACCCAATCAACCGATTTTTCTAGGATTTGATGGTCAGGAAATTATCTATCGTGGGGAATCTGAATTATATCCTATCTTTGTCGGAGAATCTTCCTATAAAGAAAAAGGAATCGCCCTTTGTTGGACAGCAAAAAAACAAATTGATATTAATTAGGGTTTGCGGCAAAAAGTTTGTTGGTGGGGTTAGGAGTCAGTAGCCGGTCGTCAGTAGCCGGTCGTCAGGAGATAGGAGATAGGAGATAGGAGATTATTTTTATTTATTCTTCCCACTTCCCACACCCCACACCCCACACCCCACACCCTGTCCCCAGGAAAAACTTTTTCAGCAGACCCTAAATAAGGGAAAAGCCACTATGACCTTTACTTCTGATTCTCTTTTAGCTGAACGTTACCAACTGCAACAACGCCTAGGAAATACCGCTATCGGTCGTCAAACTTGGTTAGCTATCGATGTATTATCCCAAGAATCGGTAATTATTAAACTCCTCGCTTTTAGTCCCCAGATGGAGTGGGAAGAATTAAAATTATTTGAACGGGAGGCAGCCGTTTTAGCTTCTCTCTATCATCCCCGTATTCCCCGCTATCGCGATTATTTTTCCCTCGATAAAAATCAAGGTGACGGGATTCCTTGGTTTGTGCTTGTACAAGATTATATACCGGGAGAATCCTTAAGCGATCGCTTAGAAAGGGGGCAAAGTTTCACCGCTACGGTAATTCGGAATATTGCCCAAGAAGTTCTCGAAATTCTCATTTATTTGCATGAATTATCGCCCCCAGTATTACATCGAGATATTAAACCTAGTAATTTAATTATTAACTCGGAAAATAACGTTTATTTAGTAGATTTTGGGGCAGTCCAGTCCCGCGGTGCAGTGACGGGAGTTACTTTTACTGTGGTGGGAACGAGTGGTTATGCACCTCTAGAACAATTTTGGGGCCGGGCGGTTCCCAGTTCTGATTTATATGCCTTAGGTATGACTTTAATTCATTTATTGACGGGAATTGTGCCGATAGAATTGCCCCACCGCGACTCTAAAATTCAATTTCGCCAACGGGTGACAATTGATGATGATTTAATCGATTGGTTAGAAACTATAACCGATATAGCGGTAGAAAAGCGGTTTAAAAGTGCCAGAGAAGCTCTGAAATTTCTCCAACATCCCTCCTATCGCCAAGCATCAAGTTTAATCGATCCTAAGAAATTACCAAAACCTCCCCACAGTTCCATCCGTATCGCTAAACACCGGGATAATTTAGAGATTAATTTACCCCCTAAAATTAAGCTACCTTCCGATGCACCTACCCTCTGGTCTTTGGCGATTGTCCTTACTGTAACTGTCTTTATCTCCCCGATTCTTACTTTTATTATCGCTCTAATTGGTTTTATTTGTTTGCGTGAGATGCAATTAATTCTTACCCCT
>NZ_JASJFE010000027.1:0-4224 GCF_030067735.1 Microcystis sp. M53598_WE2
CCTATTCCAGAGAAACTATTAATGATTATTTTCAAGGCATTGTCAACACCTACGAATGGATTCCTTTAACTGTATTTCCCTAAAATTAAGACCTTTTTAGAGAAAGGTTCAAAAAGGCACTCTTGCAAGTGGGAATAATTATGAATGGGGAAGTGGGAAGTGGGGAGGTGGGTTTTTAAAGGAGGAAGGAAAATTTATTGTAATTTCTCAATGATACTGATAATGATTCTCTTTAGCTGGGGGAGATTGTTTTGAATCACTTTCCAGACGACTTTTTCATCAATTGCCCAATATTCATGAACTAATTTATCCCGCATACCTGCGATGTTTTTCCAAGGAATATTGGGATAATTAACTCTCACTTCATCAGGAATATTTTTGACTGCTTCCCCGATTATTTCAATTAATTTTACTGCCGAAAGAAATATTTCTATCTTAGTTGAAAATTCTGCAAAGCTTAGATCCTGAGTCATCTTTTCTAGTTGACAAATTGCCTCTAGAATGTCTTGCAAGAAATCTCTAAATTCCCGTTGCGTCATACATAAATAACCTCGGATAAAATTCTTTCTCTCCTTCTTCCTTTTAAGCCATTTTTACTGATAACATCCGCTTTTACCTTAAGTAAATCACTTAAATAATATTCCAGATCTACTAAATCTAGTAAACTAGGCGGTTCTGTATAATCTATCAGAATATTAACTTCACTATTTTCCTGCACTTCTCCTTTTACATAATCTCCAAAAATACCTAATTCACTGACATGATACTTTTCTTTTACTAAGGACTTAACTTGACCCAAAATCGCTTTAATTTCTTCTAAATTTTTCATGATGCTTACCTTCTAAGATAACGGAAAAGACTTCTACCCTACTGATCAAAATGTTATTTCCTGTATCTGTATTGTAGCAGATATCGGATGAAAGGATAAACCATACTCCTTGAAATCATGGGAATTGAGAGAGTTAGGCCAAAAATACCCCCTCAATTGACTGAATTAAGGGGGCATTTGTCGCAGATATTTATCAAGAAATTCCTCTGATGTTAAACAATCAAAATCAGCAATAATTTTGATTAATTCTCGATTTTCAGACAAAAAGATTTCTGCCGCACCATATTTGGCAGTTAGATAGATAAAAACATCTTCAGAAGGCACTAATTTTTCTGCAATTATCTGACTTGCTTCTGCTTTCATTGCAATCGTTTCTGGTATAAATAAGCAATTAAGATTCTGCCAGATTTGATCTACTATTTTGGCTGCTTTTGCCAACTCGTAAAATTTGGTTAATGAGTTCCTGGGAAATAATAACTTTGATTGAAGATTGATTATTGGGGGTATAATATCCTAACCATGTAAGAATTCGCTCTTGTGGTGAGAGGGGTTTTAATTGACCAATAATATAAATATTTGTATCTAAAAAAATTCTCCTCATTCATACCGCTCCTGAAATAGTTCTTGCTTCACTTTACGAATAAGCTCTAAAATCTGTTCATCAGTGTCGATACCTGCTTCTTTAAATGCAGCTTGCATCTTAGTACGAGCTTGTTCAAATTCTACTTGTTCATTTTGATCGGGAACAATAATAACAAGTTCAATCTCTGTGTCTGTTGGCAAATCTTGATGGGGTTGCTCGATAATTAATTGTCCATCTTTGATTTTGGCTTTAGTCTGAATAAATTGCATTTTTGATTTTTCCTCAGACTCAATCTGGTTTATTATATCTATCTTATCATTTTCGAGCGACTAATGTGTAAGAGGAAGATATATAAAAAAACAAAACCCCCTCAACTGACTGAATGAAGGGGCGATCGCAAGTTTTTTATTAATGGTTTTTAGGAGACTTTTGTGGTTTCCTTTTCTGAGGGTTTGGAGGGTTTTAGTTGGCACTTGAGGGTTATCTCCATACTTTCACCCGCATTATATCAAAATGATAATCATAGCTCCAAACAGGTAGATATAATTCGATTGAGATGATAGCAGTCAAAGCATCAACAATAGTAATAGTTTGATCAGGAAATTGTTTAGCTTTTGCTATAGCGGCGAAATACTGATTTTCTGTCGGATTGATCAGATTAGCAGATTCTAAGCAATTTTGTGTGAAATGATTGGCTTGTTCAAATCCTAATCTATATAGAAGCAAGCTGTAAATTCGGCTAAAACAGCGTCATGATTGATGGATGTGTCAGTATAGCCACTTCCTTTGGGTGCGGGAGATAAGTGAAAAGATTTTTTCGGTTTGGATAAATAGCCTTTCGCTATTAAAAATGATTCTATAGCCGTTTGTACTGTATCAGAAGAAGATACCTTATGCTCTTGATTGTAGGCGGCTAGAGCATTAATTATGGTGGTGGGTAGCTCAATCGTCACCTGTTGCATAACCAAAATCCTCTTGATTTAATCATGTCCCTATTATACAATAAACCCCCTCAACTGACTGAATGAAGGGGCATTTATCGTATTTTGTCAGCAATTTAGCCTACTTTTGTGGTTTCGTTTTCTGATGGTTTGAATGATTTTAGTTTGCGTTTCAGGGTTGAAGCTGCGCCTAATGCACCAAAGGAGCCAATAGCTAAAAGTCCAGCGGTTGAGGAGGGTTCAGGAACAATTTGTATAGCCCCAAGGCAGCTACCGGGGCAACCGCCATAGTCATAGCCCGGCCCCGGCCGGTTGAAGGTGCTACCAAAATCCGACCGGGTGAATACTTGATAATCTTTATTTTCAGTACCCCCTACATGGAAAGCTAAACCTCCAAACGAAAATTTACCGGCTGTATTCCCGGCTGGAAGCACTCCTGGAGCAAAGCCACCATTGGGATTGTAAAGGTTATCCGTCGGCGAGTGGGGAATCTGGTCTATGGTTGGAACACCATTGACAGGTGCATTAAAAACGCCAGAGCCTGCGGGAAGTATTGCAGTAATAGGGTTACTGATGCCGCCTTCAGTCTCCGTTCCCGTCACGCCAAGGATTTTGTAGCCTGTAAAGGTATAAGCTGGAGAAGTTAAACCACTGATTGGATCAGTGTAAGAAGGGGCGTTTATTGTTGTAAGCGTGTCCTCCGTAGTCAGATTCAGATCATATAAATCATCGCCAGGAAAAGTGGAAAAGACGAACCTGAAGCTAAGTTGAGCAGCAGGAGGAGCAGCGTGAGCAGGACTTGTAGATAGTCCGATTAGTGCAGTGGTTACAGCCGCTCCAAGAATCGCGGCTGAGATGCTGTTTTTCATTTTTTTTCTTCTCAATAGTGCGGTTATCCCCTCCCAGCTAGGTCAAAGCAACACCCCAACCCAACACCAAAGGGAGACAACGGGATTATACACATTCCCCCCCCCACAACTGTATCAAAAAATACAATTTAATAAATCTTTACATTCTTCTCCCTAGCTTAGGGATTCACAGGGGGAAGGAGTCTCAGGTGTTTTCCCCTGTTTTACCCCTTCTCAAGCGACCTATTGCCTTCCGTGAGGGATTGTGGCGCGGTATGTCGGATTTGCTGCTTAATTATTGGGAATTAATGAAATCTTGAGGATGAACGATGGTAATATTGGGAATAGGGATAAAGTCATCAGGATTAAAGGTTAATAAATGGGTAATGTTAGAAGCTTTCATGACAGCAAGAAGCCTAATATCATGAGTGCGTTTTCCTTTAATGTTGTAGATGGTGACTAATTGAAACCAAAGGGGAAAAATATCCGGCGTTTCTGCAATTAATGTAAAGTTATCTAATAAATCATTGACATAATTTGTAGCTTGTGCTGGAGTCCAACCTAAACCATTAACATCAAGGGGTCGGGTTGCAACTACCCAAAATTCAATTAAAACTTGAGGAATAATAACACATTCATTAGCTGTTTCGACGATTTGAGTAATTACATTATTAGCAAGAGAATAAGTTGCTGAAGACGTATCAGCCGCCCGAAGCAAAATGTTAGTATCCAGTAAATATTGAGTCATTAGTCTTCATACATAGTGTCACGGTGTAAAGCTTCATCAGGTAAATTCGCACTTGTTTTAGGAAGTTTAGCGATTACTTTCTGCCATTTTTGAGCTTTTTCCTGGGGAGTGAGACTATAATCTGGGGAAGGGAGGGAAATTCTTGAGGTGAGAGATTCGGTGAAGGATAACACTTCTTGTTGTTTTTCTAAGGGAAGTTTTCTTAGGTTTTTAATGATAACTTGTTCAATGTTCATTTGACTTAGACTAATAGGCAACCATATCAATCATATCTC
>NZ_JASJFE010000295.1:0-1363 GCF_030067735.1 Microcystis sp. M53598_WE2
ACGATTTAAAGACCCTGAAACCCTCTTTGAGGAACGCAATCAAGCACAACAAGAACGTAACCAAGCACAACAAGAGCGCAACCAAGCACAACAAGAACGCGACCAAGCACAACAGGAACGCGATCGCGCTTTTGCCCGATTACGGGAATTGGGCATTGACCCGACACAGTTGTGACTATAATTAATCTTCCTCGGAGATGCCGTCCTCTTCCACCACCGCTTCGGTGATAGGAGAGGGGGGAATTTCCGTTAAGGCAGATAAATCCGCAGGGGGGGCCACCACGCGATCGAGTTTTAGGGTTAAATAACGAATAACCTCATCACTTAAACCCATGGCCCGTTCCATGGGGGCGACTTGTTTGCCGCTGGCCTGATAATTCATCTGCACATAGACACCTATCAAAAATTTGTTGAAAGAAATCCCAAATTTCTCAACTCAATTGTCCTGTTTTGACTTCTTCCCTTGAGCTAGTTTGCGCTGGCAGAAAGCACCAAATCCCAATAAACCTAAGCCTAAAATTGTGCTAGGTTCAGGAACAGTTTGTGTGGTTTTTGCTTCTACAGATACATTATCTAGCCCAATGTGACAGCAGCCTCCACTAAAAGTTCCCACGATGGAGATAGGAGTGGATGTACTCGTCGCAGTGAAATCGAAGCTGAAGCTACTCCACTGACTACCAGAGCCTGATGGATTGAAAGTGAATGTTTGGTTAGAGGAACCAGCAGTCGCCTCAACTGAGACTGGCCCTATATATACAGGATTAGATTGATACGTTCCCAAAGAGAGAGATAGGGTATATTGCTGACCCACCGTAGTGTTAATAGTTTGAGTCACACCTCCATAGGGAAAAGAATTGTGATAGCCAGTGAAATCGAGCAAGAAAGAGCCAAAGGGAGTAGTAATGTTATCTATATTGACATTTTGACCCCATAACAACTCGGCAGTGGTGGTTTTCCACCCCGGAATCACATTAGAGCCTGGGTTCAAAGACATCCATCCAAATCCATTATTGACGAAAGTCCCGGCAGTATTTTCAAAGCTGCCATTTTGGAGTAGATTAAATGCTTGTGCCGTACCTGCTGCCAGACTGATAAGTATTACCCCCCCCGATGGAGTATTTCATAAGTTTTGCTAATACCATAACTAAATGCCTCTTAAAAAATGTAGTTCTGCCTGATTTATAATGTTTAATTCTGTAGATTTGAAAGTCTTGCCGTTAAATTTATCAAATCTTAACAATACTCTAAGTTACTTATAAAAATAAAGGTATGTTAGCGACAGCTTAACACGCCCTACTTATCGCTCTCTTACTCAAAGGCAAAAGCACTATCTTCTTCATGAATCGGCAAAATTCAGTAAAAT
>NZ_JASJFE010000673.1:0-1165 GCF_030067735.1 Microcystis sp. M53598_WE2
GGAATATCAACTCTAGAAGCATCTCAATTAATCAAGGGAAAACTTAGTCAACCCCCTCTGGAAGACCCGTTTCATATTCTCAACGCCCCCGATCAAGACGCCGAAATAATTCTTAAACCGAAAGTTGATGCCCAAGTCGCTAAAATTCGGGTGTTAATAGAACTATAAACATTAATATGAAGGAAGGATAAACTATGAAAGAACAATAGGATTTTAGCACCGGAAAACGAGGCGCGATCAATGATTTTAGCCGACAATCGCGTAAGGGTGGAGTGAGTTATACCAGTCTACAAGACCTACTAGCAGCAGGGAAATGGAAAGAAGCAGATGATGAAACAACTAGGGCGATGCTTCAAGCTGCTGAGAGGGGAGAGAACGGGCGGTTCAGAGTACTGGATATTAGAAACTTTTCCTGTGAAGATTTACGCATCATTGACCAGCTTTGGTTGTCAGCTAGTAAGGGTAAATTCGGCTTCAGTGTTCAGAGAGAAATCTATGAGAGTCTCGGTGGCACGAGCGAGTATAATGAGGTAGTGTGGAACAAGTTCGGCGATCGCCTCGGCTGGAGAAAAGGAGGACAATGGGTGTACTGGCGGGAATTGCGGGAATGGGGGGAAGACGAAACCCTTGATTTTCAAGTTCCGCCTCGGCCTGGGGAACCCCGTAATGTGTACCTGCCGGCGGCATCTAATATTGAAGTTCCGCCTAGGGAACCCCCTAATGCGCACCTGCCGGCGGCATTATTTGAGATTACAAATACATTGGAGGGAAAGTGGAAGGGAGGCATGGAATCCTTCTCTCGTGCAAAAGCTTGTAACCCGTGGAATATAACGATCTCAGGTCTTTTATCCACGGTAAGCTCATCTAATTTGGTATAAATTGTACTTGACAAAGATTTCTGAATAGGGTAATCAAATCGCCATAGCACCGTCCCGCACTGCCAGTACCCAGACTTAGCCGCTGCTACCTCTGTATAATTTATAATTAGCCTTAGTCTCACTGTTGTTGATGAAAATTAATGAGGAAATAGCTCATGGGTAAAGGTTTTGCTCCCGTTCTCCCCACCGGAAATAAAGCTCAACTAAAACCTGAGCTTCCTTTAACATCAATAAATGAAATTCAAGCTAGTTTATTGACTTATCTTCAAGATATTCCTGACCCAAGA
>NZ_JASJFE010000724.1:0-1377 GCF_030067735.1 Microcystis sp. M53598_WE2
ATTTGATAGCATTGGCCAGTATTTGCCAACATTTACCAGTATTTGATAGCATTAACTAGCATTTTACATAGATAGGGAATGCATTTACCAGATTTAGATTTTTTAAACTATCATCGCTATCATATATTTCAGGGCTAAAAGTACGATATTGCCGCACCAGCTTGACTAAGCAGGTCAATTTTATCAGTACCAATAGCAAAATCCGTAACTCGGTCTAGGGCTGCGGCAGTGGACTGACTAAACTGGTCGCTTAACAAACCTGAATTTAAAGGGAATCCAAACAGTTATCCAAATCCGCCAAGGATTGAAAATCCAAGAGAGCCTCCCCCAACTGTTCTAATTGCGACGCCGTCAGCCCACGAATCTGGGCCACCACATCCGGACTCAGGGTACCAAATCGTTTTGACAACTGTCGCACAATCAGCAGAGATTCTCCTTCGAGAAGCCCCTCCTGACGACCCTCCTGGCGACCTTCTTGACGACCTTCTTGACGGGCAATACGTTCTACCGATAAGACATAGGGCATGGCTTTATTTTTCTCCAAATTTTGAATGGACGTCCACAGTTGTTTCTCCAAGTCTTGGGGCAACTTCATTAACCAGTCGATAATGCCAAACAAATCAAGAATCCGTTGCTTATCCCAATCCCTCTCATATAGTAATCGAGCCAACTGCCACTTGGCGTCATAGCGCCCTGACGGATTATTGCGGGTTTGTTGGGTTAATAAATGGGCCGCAGTCACCAGGGCAAAAGGGTTGGGATTGTCTAGCAAAGCATTGAGACAGTTGGCGTAGTCAAGAATTTTTACTGTCGCAAATTCAATGCTTGTCCGACTACCAAGCAAGTCGTAGCTGAATCCCTGGGGTCGCCAGCTTGGATTTGTATCTGCTAACACGGCTAAGGTTGCAACCGGGCGACGGTAACGGTCATAAAGCCGATAGTTGTAAATAAACAACCGTTCAGCAAAGGTTCTATTCGGTCGCCCCTGAACCTCCACATGAATATAAACCCATTCCTGCTTGGCCGTGGTCAGGGTCACTTCTACCAAACAGTCCACCCGTCGCCGCCCTAATTCCGCATCTGCCACAATTTGGGCCAGTTCTTGCTCCAGAAACCTATGGGGGAATGTCCAATCAATGGACTCATAAGCCGCCGGAAAGTAAAACGCCAGAAATTCCTGGAAATACCGCACCAGAGCCGTTTTCCAAGGACTATCGTAGTCGTCAGGTGCATTGGTCATCGGAAATTTTGGGTCTGAAACCCCGCCGTTCTAGGTTGGCTTTACGTTAGAATTAAAAGGCCAGTCTCGAAAACCAAGTGGACGGCGCAGCACCTTGAAAACTCGGCTTAGGGGGTTCCGACCAGAAAAGCTTGGCC
>NZ_JASJFE010000599.1:0-1010 GCF_030067735.1 Microcystis sp. M53598_WE2
AAATAGCTTTTTTTAATCATAAAGGTGGAGTGAGCAAAACTACAACCACTTTTAACCTTGGTTGGATGCTTGCTGAGAAAGGCAAAAGAGTAATTATTGTCGATACCGATCCCCAATGTAACTTAACTGGTATGGCTTTGACTAATGAAAGTGAAGATAGGGAGGAAAGACTACAAGCCATCTACAATACTTACTCTAATATTAAAACAGCTTTAGCACCTGCTTTTGAGTCTCAACCGAGATTAATTGAAGCTGTGGACTGTATTCCTATTGATGGTCGTGATGACTTATTTTTACTGCCTGGTCATGTGGGATTAGCTGAATATGAAGTTACCCTAGGTATTGCTCAAGAACTTAGTGGGTCAATTCAGGCTTTAAAAAATCTCCCCGGTGCGATTACATATTTATTAGACAAAACTGCCGAAAGATTTCAAGCTGACTATATTTTAATCGATATGAGTCCCAGTTTGGGGTCAATCAATCAAAATATACTGATGACCAGCAACTTTTTTATTGTGCCAACCACAGCGGATTTTTTCTCGGTTATGGCTATCGATTCTTTAACTAAAATCTTGCCTAAGTGGCACCAATGGGCTAAGGCAGCTAGTGCTTTACCAATTCTCAAAACCGCCAACTATCCCTTCCCCGAAGTTAACCTACATTTTTTGGGAACTATTGTTCAGAAATATCGAATCATAGGTGGCCAAGAAACAAAAGCTTTTCAAAACTGGATTAACACAATCGAGAAAAATATTGGCGATAAAATGATTCCATCTCTAGAAAAAAATGGCATGATGCTACCGAAATTTATCTACGATCAGAATGGTGTACCGGCTTGCTGTACTCTAGTAAAAATACCTGATTTTAATAGTCTTATTGCCTTATCTCAAGAGCATCAAACGCCCGTTTTTGCGCTAACTGCTGAACAATTAGGATGGCAAGGTACAGTGTTAGATCAAGCCCAAGAAAAACAACAAAAATTTAAAGATATTTTTTCTGACTTAGCAGAC
>NZ_JASJFE010000438.1:0-2017 GCF_030067735.1 Microcystis sp. M53598_WE2
GCTCACCAAAGTCTTGCCGTTGGGACTAAAATTAACGCTTCTGACACGATGATGCCCCTGGAAGCCATGGAAGGTGGGGATTTCCTTGCCTGTTTTTACATTCCAGAGTTTGATAGTCCCGTCCCAACTACCGCTCACCAAAGTCTTGCCGTCGGGACTAAAATTAACGCTTCTGACAAGGCCATTATGCCCATAGAAGGTGTGGAGTTTTTCGCCTGTTTTTACATCCCAGAGTATGATAGTTTTGTCATCACTACCGCTCACCAAAGTATTGCCGTCGGGACTAAAATTAACGCTTCTGACAGGACCATCATGCCCCTTGAGGGTGAGGATTTCTTCGCCTGTTTTTACATCCCAGAGCTTGATAGTCTCGTCATCACTACTGCTCACCAAAGTATTGCCCTCGGGACTAAAATTAACGCTATTGACAAGGTCATCATGCCCCTTGAGGGTTTGGACTATTTCTACATTCCAGAGTTTGATAGTCCCGTCATCACTACCGCTCACCAAAGTCTTGCCCTCGTCAGGACTAAAATTAACGCTCCAGACAGGGCCTTCATGCCCCTTGAGGGTGAGGATTTCTTGGCCTGTTGACTCATTCCAGAGTTTGATGGTGTTGTCCCAACTACCGCTCACCAAAGTCTTGCCGTCGCGACTAAAATTAACGCTTCTGACACGGCTATTATGCCCCTTGAGGGTGCGGATTTCTTGGGGTTTTTCTACATTCCAGAGTTTGATAGTCTTGTCACCACTACCGCTCACCAAAGTCTTGCCGTCGGGACTAAAATTAACGCTATAGACAGGGCCACCATGCCCCTCGAAGGTGTGGAGTTTTTCGCCTGTTTCTACATCCCAGAGTTTGATAGTTTTGTCATCACTACCGCTCACCAAAGTCTTGCCGTCGGGACTAAAATTAACGCTATAGACAGGGCCACCATGCCCCTTGAGGGTACGGATTTCTTTGCCTGTTTCTACATTCCAGATTTTGATAGTTTTGATAGTTTTGTCATCACTACCGCTTACCAAAGTCTTGCCGTCAGGACTAAAATTAACGCTATAGACAGGGCCATTATGCCCCTTGAGGGTGTGGAGTTTTTGGCCTGTTTCTACATTCCAGAGTATGATAGTGTTGTCATCACTACCGCTCACCAAAGTATTGCCGTCAGGACTAAAATTAACGCTATGGACATATCTACCATGCCCTTCTAAGCGATTGCGTTCACTTTTGCGGTTGAGAAGTTCCTGTAAGGCATTCGTCACCTTCGTGTCGGATGCCTGCTGCTTTTGTAGGGTTTTTCCTGCTTTAATTGCTTCAACGAAAGCCTCTAATTCTTTTCCTCTATCAAACAAAGACAAGGAAGAAAACCCGCGAGCATTTGCCAGATTGAGTTCCGCTTGTTGTGTTTGTTTCCAAGCCATTAAACCCAATCCCGTACTAATCACCACCGCCACCAAAGAACCCGCCGCAATCCCCCAAGCGGTTCTAATTTTTTCGTTTTTTTGTCGTTCAGCTTGAGTAACACTCGCCTTAATAAACTCTATCGCCACAGTATCTAAATTAGGCAGAGAATTATTCTTTTGAAACTCAACAATTTTAGCCAACTTAGAACCTCCCCAAAGCTCACTACTCGCTTTTACTGCATCTTGCTTCTGTAAATCATCCCACTGTTTAGCATCAGCATATAAACGACTTCTCAGAACAATTATCTCCTCTTTTTCTCGAATTAAATCCTGTAACACTTGCCAACACCGCAACAATTCTTCATGTGCCACCTCAACCGTTGCTTTCCCGTCTTCTCCCTTACTCACCAAAAGACGATTATCTATCAATTGATAGAGAACCTCCCTTTGCATTTCCTCCTGTTCAAAACTCGATTTATCCGCCCTTCTGCTAACCGCTTCTTTCCCTTCTAAACTAATTAACTCTAGAAAAATTTCCTCTGCTGCTTTCCGTTGCTGTTCATTAAATTGACTATAAATTTTATCCGCTTGTTTTTCTAGCGCACCCGTTACCCCA
>NZ_JASJFE010001026.1:0-5559 GCF_030067735.1 Microcystis sp. M53598_WE2
CACCTGATTAATTTGAGCATCCACATAATGCCCAATTTCTTCTAAAATTACATTAACTATCGCTGCTGACGAGGCCGTATTTAAAAAAGATGCTGATAGATAAATCTTATTCGTACTGCTGGAATATGCACCATTCGCCGTCCCCAAAACCTCATCACTGAGTACCTCAATCGGGGGAATTTGACTAAAATTTCGGCTTTGCCACTGTTGTCGTAATTCCGTCGCCTTAACCACATCATAACTTGTGCCAAAAGCGATAGCCAAATTCGCCCAAAAGCCATCAGATTGAGCGAAATCGAACAAAACATCGTCAACAGCAGGAAGAATCGGCAAAAGAGAAGAAGTCATGACATTGACAGCAAAAGTTTATTGATAACAGTTTTAGCATAACAATGGCCAATCTTTCAAGACCCCTGTAACAGAAATTAACATTTATACAGAAAACGGGTTTCTTGAAGAAACCCGTTTTCTGGACTTTAAAACAAAAAAACGTTTCGCTGACAAACTCTATAAAGAACGTAGGTTGGTTTGAAGCATGAAACCCAACGCCTGCTCATGTTAAGCTTTTCACTACTACTTATAGTTAATCATGTATTTCTGGCAATTTCGTGTTTATCAGCGTCCTTTGCTGCATCCCCTACAAACCCATCACGGACTCTGGCAAATTAGGGAAGGAATTATTATTCGCTTAGAAGCGGAAGATGGACGTATAGGATGGGGAGAAATTGCTCCTTTACCTGAATTTGGTTCAGAAACATTATCGGCAGCAATATTATTCTGTCAAAGTCTCGAAAATCCCCTATCAATAAATTCAATTTTTTCTATTCCTGAACAATTTCCCGCTTGTCAATTTGCCTTTGAATCAGCTTTAGAAGATTTGAGTATAGAGAATCAATCAAGAGAATTAGAGCCGAAAAACTATAGTTATTTATTACCCACCGGTGCGGCAGTATTTCCCTGTCTGGATGATATTCTAGCCACCAATCAAACTAATACTTATAAATGGAAAATTGCAGTTAATTCTCTCAAGCAAGAGTTAAACTTATTTGAAAAATTAATTACCCGATTACCCAGGGGAATTAAATTGCGTTTAGATGCCAATGGTGGATTAAGTATTGCTGACAGTAAAATCTGGTTAAAAATTGCCGATGAATGTCAAATAATTGAATTTATCGAACAACCTTTACCCCCGTCTCAATGGTTAGAAATGTTGCAATTAAGTCAAGATTTTACCACAGGAATTGCTTTAGATGAATCGGTGGCCAATCTGCAACAAATAGAGGAATGTTATCAACGGGGATGGCGAGGAATTTTTGTGATTAAACCTGCTATTACCGGTTCAATACAAGGGTTAAGACATCTCTGGGAAAAATATCCCTTAGATTTAGTATTTTCCTCCGTTTTAGAAACTAATATCGGCAGAAAAGCCGCTCTACGTCTAGCACAAGAATACCCCAAAAAGGAGCGAGCTTTAGGTTTTGGTGTGCAACAATGGTTTAATAATAGTGACCCCGATTGGTTAGAAAAACTGTGGACGACATCAGCAAACAATTAGCATATCTCAGTCAAAAAGATTGGTTATATGGATACAATAGCCAAAAATTTTATCAATTATATCAGTTCTATTCTCAGCAATTTATCGCCGCAGATAATCCTCGATTAACTATACTGCTTGCTGAAGTCAATCCCCTTAAATTTCTAGCGATATTCTTGGCTGCCGTCAGGTCAAAAAGTTGCCTATTTTTAGCTAATCCTGACTGGAAAACTAACGAATGGGAACAGGTTTTCTCTCTGGTGCAACCCGATTATATTTTTGGCGAAAATATCAAGGTTTTTAACTATAATTCTTCTCCTGTCAATCCTTTGACTAATTCTCTGATGATACCCACGGGAGGAACCTCGGGAAAAATTCGCTTTGCTATCCATAACTGGTTAACTTTAACTGCTTCTGTTAAAGGTTTCTCTGAATATTTTCAAGTCAAGCGGGTTAACTGTTTTTGCCTACTGCCCTTATATCATGTTAGTGGTTTAATGCAGTTTCTCAGAAGTTTTTTAACGGGGGGAGATTTTGCTGTTATTCCTTACCATAAAATCAAACAAAAGCGCATAAATAATCTCAATCTTCAAGATTATTTTATCTCTTTAGTTCCCAGTCAATTACAATTTTTTCTAGAAAATGATCCTCGCTGGTTAGCCAATTTTAAAACAGTTTTCCTAGGAGGTTCCCCTGCATGGCCATCTTTACTAGAAAAAGCTAGAGAATATAATATTTGCCTATCTCCCACCTATGGAATGACAGAAACTGCCTCACAAATTGTCACCCTTAAACCAGAAGATTTTCGACGAGGCAATAATAGTAATGGACAGGTATTACCCCATGCTCAGATAAAAATTAATCCCGATAACCAGAAAATTATTATTGAAGCTAAATCTTTATTTTTAGGTTATTATCCCCATCTTAATCAAGCAAGCTACTTCGAGACCGATGACTTAGGTTATTTGGATAAAAGTGGTTATTTATATATCATTGGTCGCGATAGTCAAAAAATAATTACCGGAGGAGAAAATGTTTATCCTTTTGAGGTAGAAAATGCCATTAGACAAACTAATTTAGTTAAAGATGTGGTGGTTTTAGGGTTGCCAGATATCAAATGGGGACAGATAATTGTGGCTTTTTATGTCCCCGTTAATTCTCAGATAAACCAGACAAGTATTAAATCCCAGATTAAGGATAAATTAGTCAATTATAAACTGCCGAAACATTGGATAAAATTACCAGAGATACCAAAAAGTCCCCAGGGGAAGATTAATCGAACTACTTTAATTAAATTAGCTGAAACTTTTTTGACACCGAGTCAAACCCCAGAGGATAATTATAGCTGATCTAAACAGATACTCTAAGGAGAATCTTCAGGATAGTCGATAAATACCCGCTCTCCAACTTTGACCCCATTAAGAACCTGAGTTTTATCGCCGATGACTGGGCCAAGAGTCACCGGACGGAATTTAGGTTTATTCTCCTGGTTAGGAACTAATACCCCAGTCTTGCCATTTTGAGTTAAAACAGCGACATTTGGTACGACTAAAGCCTGAGGAATTGAGGACCCTAAAAGAGTCAGTCTCACATTCATTCCCGACAGAAGTTTTTCCTGTCCCGTTTCAATTGCTATCTGTACCTGAAAAGAGGTGACATTGTTAGTCCTGACCGCTTCTGGGGCAATCAAGCGGACTCTCCCTTGAAAGACTTTTTGCGGATAGGCATCAGTACGAATTTGCACCATTTGTCCGACTTTTATTTTACTAATATCTACTTCTGAAAGTTCGGCGAGAATCTCCAATCCCGTGGCTAAAGCAACAATTGAAGTAGAAGTAGCAGAAGCACTACTAGAAGCGGAAGTAGTTGGGGTGACAAAAGCACCGATGCTGGCATAGCGTTGAGTAATCAAGCCCGAAAAGGGAGCCACAACCACGCTATCTTGCATTTGGGATTGAACCCGCAACACTTGAGCTTTGGCTACGGCGACTTCTGCCCTCGCTTGGGCAATTTCTTGGGGGCGGCTGCCATTTTCCAATTTTGTTAGTGCGGATTTAGCTTCAGCAACTTCGGCACGCGCCTGGGCAATTTCTTGGGGGCGGCTGCCATTTTTCAGTTTAGCTAATTGGTTGATCGCTTCTTGGCTGTTAGCGGCAGCACTCTCAGCATCGGCAGTGGCTTCATCTAGTTGATCTTGCGCGATCGCTCCATCGGCTAAAAGCTGTCGGTTCCTCTCCAGTCTAGCGATGGCGAGTCTTTCTTTGGCTTGGGCTGCTTCTAGTTGAGCTTGAGCTTGGGCAATGTCTTCAAGGCGGCTGCCCGCCAGTAATTGAGCGAGACGGGCTTCGGTTTGGCTCAAACGGGCAAGACCCTGGGCGATGTCCTCAGGGCGGCTCCCCGCCAGCAATTCAGCGAGACGGGCTTCTTGGCGACTGAGATTAGCCTGCGCTTCTATTAGTTGGGTGCGAATTTCTGTATCTTCCATGCGGGCGATAACTTGCCCTTCCTTGACCCGATCTCCTTTTTCCACGAGAAGTTCTGTCAAACGCCCGGAAGTTTTGGGACTGATATTGACGCTTTCAATCGGTCTGACTCTGCCGCTGGCTTGAATTTCTAAAGTAAGGTTCTCTTGTTTGACGGCAACCGTGAGGTGATTGATGTCTTTGGGAGCAGCGGGATGGCGCGATGTTAGGTAAACTGTAGCAGTGCTGCCGATGATGCCGACGGTGAGGATTCCCATCGTCCAGGTACGGGGGAGCTTGAGGGTAATTTTGGGGATCACTGGAACTTGCATAGTTAGGTTTTATATACTCCGCAAGGCGACAATTGGGTCTAGTCGGGCTGCCTGTCGGGCAGGGGCGACTCCGAAAAATAGTCCGATACTTCCCGACACACCTAAAGTTAAAGCAATCACTAGAGGAGAAATGCTGGCTTTGAGGGGAGTAAAACTAGCAACGAGGATATTGCCGCCGACTCCCACAAAAGCGCCGATTGACCCCCCAAGTACCGAAAGGATAACTGCTTCAATAAGAAACTGCATGAGAATCTGGCGGCCAGATGCTCCTACTGCTTTTCGTAGTCCAATTTCTGAAGTGCGCTCACTTACAGAAATCAGCATAATATTCATGATACCAATGCCGCCGACGAAAAGAGAGATACTGGCGATCGCTACTAAGAATAAAGTCAGGGCGCTGGCAATCCGGTCGGCAGTTGCTGACAAATCTTTTTGAGTTTGTATGCTAAAGTCAGATGCCTGATGGCGCTGTCGCAGTAGATTTCTTACTTGAAATAGGGCGGCTTCTACTCTGGTTTTATCTCGTGCTGAAAAGGAAATAAAGGATAGTTCTATACCAGCAGAAGAGGTTGTTCCAGTCAGGCGATTGGCCATTGTGGTAACTGGTATCATGGCAACATCATCTAAATTGGTTCCTAATACTGAACCTTTCGGTTTCATGACTCCAATAACGCGAAAATCAATATTTCTAATCCGCACATATTGATTTAGAGGATTTTCTTGGTTAAATAATTTTGTTGCCAATTCTGGTCCTAAAGTCACGACTAAATTATTGCTTTCAATATCTGATTCATTCAAAAATCGCCCCTTAGCTACATCAAAATTTCGCACCGAGAGATATTCCGGTGTGGTGCCAATAGCACGAGTCTCAAAGGTTTTACTGCCGTAATTTGCAACTTCGGTCGATTGAATTTCAGGAGCAACTTCTGACACGGCCGGCACTTGAGTGGCAATCGCCCTAGCGTCTTCTAATACTAAACTTCTCGGTTTTTGATAAGTAGTCCCCCAACCATCGCTGACATCAGGGACGACAAATAAAACATTAGTTCCCAAGGATTGAAACTGCTGGGCCGCTAAATTTTCTGTTCCCTGACCAATTCCAAATAAGGTGATGACGGAAGCATTGCCCACAATAATTCCTAGCATAGTCAGGCTACTACGCAGTTTATTTTTGAGGAGATTTTGACTGGCAATTTGCCAATAATCAAAAATTTTCATTGGTTCCCTCCTG
>NZ_JASJFE010000556.1:0-3895 GCF_030067735.1 Microcystis sp. M53598_WE2
CAACGCTGCTGCCACTGATTTTGGCCGGTGGACAAATCGCCAAAAGTCCAGCGATCGTTCCAGAGAAAATTATTAATAATGGCCACCTCGGCGGCGATAATCTTACTGCGAGTTACTCCCCAAGCGAGGGTAGTGGGATCGCTGAGGAGATAAAATATAGCCATATCGACGAATACGCCACTAAACCCGACTAAACTAAAGCGAAGAAAGCGAGCGAGGGGGAATTGCCAACGCCTTTTCAGTCCGCCGAAACGACCGCGGGAACGCAATTTCAGCAAGTGCAGGATATATTCGATGTATTGTTGCCAGGTGACTTTGCTTTCACCGTCTTGACGCTCTTGGAAAACGTAACCCACTTCTGCGATCCGGTCGATATTGCCGCGGCCGATAACTTCGAGGAGAATTTTATAGCCCATCGGGTTTAAGATCGGGCCCGCGATCGCTTGTCGATTAACCATGAAATAGCCACTCATCGGATCCGATACCCGTCCCACCACATTGGGCAGAATGACTAATCCCAACAGCTGCGCCCCCCGGGAGAGGAAGCGTCGCGTCAGACTCCATTGGCTGACTCCACCCCCTTCCACATGGCGACTAGCCAGGGCGAGATCGGCTCCGGCTCTGGTTTGCTCGAATAATTTTAATAACACTTCCGGGGGATGCTGTAAATCGGCATCGATGACCCCAAGGATGTCGCCCCGTGCCACTTGCCACCCCCGTACCACTGCCGAGGATAGGCCTTTTTCTCCCTCCCGGCGCAGCACTCGCAGCTGGGGATATTCAGCGATTAAAGACGCGGCGACTTCCCAAGTGCGATCGGGACTATTATCATCGACAACGATCAGTTCGTAATCGTTGGGAAGGGCTTCGTCAAGTATTTGACTGAGAATGTTGACTAATTGAACGATATTTTGCCGTTCATTGTAGGTGGGAATGACTAGAGACAGGCTGAGAGAATAATTTTTTTCTGCTTCTAGGTTGCCGTCGTCCGGGGGAGGAGGAGATAAAGGTATCTGTAGATCTCCTGTGGGGGGAGTTAAGAAAAGATGAGACTGCTGTATCTTCATGAAAAATTTGACCTCACTCGCGGTTGATTTAGCTACAAACGCACTGACAACGGCAGAAGATTCTGAATACTTTTGGCCTTTTGGCGATCTACCCTATTGAACCATACCTTTGTCGTCTCTTGGGCGGACACAAGCATTGATTAACCAGTACTATCGGCCATGACTCGTAAACCCAAGACACTGTGGTGTTGATCGGGAAGGCAAAAGGTGCGATTGGCACTGCGTAGGTGCCTAGCTTCATCGCCCCAACTGCCCCCTCGCACTAAACGGGCGGAACGATAACGGGGCTGCAAGCGAGTATCCCTGTCTAACCAAGCACTACCATCGAGGGGCGGGGTTCCCTCGTAATTCCGGTGCCAGCTATCGGCGCACCATTCACCCACGTTGCCGTGCATATCGTAGAGACCGAAATTATTGGGGGCGAAACTGCCCACCGGGGTAGTCCTGGCCAGATAGGCGCTGGCTGGTTCTTCCGCGTAGGGATCATAGACGGCAAAGTAATTGGCCCGCTCGCTGGTGAGGGTTTCCCCGCAGTAAAAGGGGGTGGTTGTGCCGGCGCGACAGGCGTATTCCCAGCGTGATTCACTCGCTAGTCGGTAATCTTTGCCGGTGGCTCGGGAGAGTCGTTGACAAAATTCGATCGCCTCGTACCAGGAGACTCTCTCTACGGGTAAGTTATCACCTTGGAAAAAGGAGGGAGCTGGGTTGAGTTCGAGATTAATTTTGGGTAGTTGGGCGATCGCTCGCCATTGTGCTTGGGTGATCGGGTATTTGCTCAGAAAAAAAGCCGCCGTCGTCAGGGAATTTTCTGGTTTTTCACTGCTAGTATGATCGCCTCTTTCTTCATTTTTCGAGCCGCGTCGAAAACTGCCCCCCGGAATGGCTACCATTTCTAGTTCGCTGCCGTTGCCTAGGGGTTCGCGCCAGGAGCGAGCGCTACCCTGACGGCGATCGATAATTTGCCCTCGACGATCAACGGTGACTGTTTCAAAGCTATATTCTGTCAACTGGAGATTTTGTGAATCTACTGGGCGAATTTGCCGCAAAAATTCCTCTATTGCCTCTATATTCTCGGCACTAGCTTGGTTTTGGTCGGCAGAATAACTGAGCCGAGAGGAGAGAAGGGTAGCTAGTCCGGCACTTCCTCCGGCTAGGGCCGCTAATTTCAGCAAACTACGTCGGTTTAAGAGGGGATTAGGGCTATAGTTCATATTTTTAGGAGACTGGTCTGATATTTAGGCATTTCTAATCTTGATAGAAACGACTTTTTACTAAACAATAGGCTCTTTCATCGCCGTCACGACTGGCGGGATCGGAGTTTTCGGTATTACCTACTGTTATATAATCGCAAATTTCCCAGCCGGTTCGCTGTAAAATTCGGCGTAACCCGGCATTAGAAAAGATCCAATAGTTGGTGGAATCATTATTTGCTTCTAATTCATCGAGTAAATAGGCTAGAGGAATCGCGGAAAGATCGACTCGATTAGCGGTATTACTCACCGTATTAAACTTAGTGACGCGGGTGCTAATCAGGCAATAATTGGCAGATTTTGCTAAGGTTTCGAGGGCATAGTAGGGATTTTTGAGATGGTATAAAATTCCTAAGAAGATGACTAAACTATAGCTTTTTTCGGGAAGGATAAACTGGGAATCTAAGTTAACATCATGAATCTCCACAGAGGAAGAAAGAGCAGTTTTGAGCAGTTTAACTCCTTGCATAAGATTAAAGTTAGTAGGAGCGTAGTCAACCACCTGTACTTTACAGCCCAAAGATTCCAGAAAAAACGCCAGATCCCCATCGGCACAACCAATATCAACAATCGGTTTTTCCGAGATTAATTCCAGGAGAAAACGGTTTTTACCCGTTAATAGTAATTCGAGAATCTCGAAGCAGGTTAAAGTGTTGTAAGGATACCAGCCAAAATTGTCGGGAGCGAGTTTTTCTTTTTCGGCATCCAATTGGACTCGGAACTGCCTGGACTTATTTTTGATGACGCTAATATCGAGCAGTTTGGGACTAATTTCTTGCAGTTCGGGAATGGTTAAGGATAACTGACCTAATCTTTCATAAAGAGCGTTTTTTTCCCGAATCATTTCTTGTTTTTCTTGATTCAAACTCTTCAGATGATCTTTGAGAGAATCTCGTTCTTCAATTAAAGTCTCTCGTTCATCAACTAAGCGAGGATATTTCCAGAACTTAAGATATTTCTTGATTTTCATCTATCAATAGGGAGGAATTAATTTTACTAAGTTAGTCTAGGGGGTGTCTGGCTGTTGGATATTTTTACCAAAACCACTCTAATAATACCATTAATCGGGATCATTTGTCAAGATATTTACCAAAAATTTTGAGGTTTAAAGTCAGCTTATTATTGGCTTTTATCAAAATTAAGCTGAGGGTTTGTGCGGATGATTTGTTTTTAATAATGATAGATTCGCAGTAACTTCCTTAGATAATTTTCCAAGATTTGGGAAAATCTCAACAATGGGGACAGTATTCAATCAAAACAGTGGTGGAGTATTTCGTGGGCATTCAGTCCAAACCAAGCCTCATCTCCGGGCAATCCGGGGAAAGAGGAGAGGTTGACCGTCATGACAGAAATTATATAGATTAAAATTAGAAAACTTAGGTAAATTGGCAAGATTTTAACTTTTTTCATGATCGAAGTTATCCCGCTTACATAATTAAAATTTTTTCTCTGCTTTTTAGACTTATTTTTGACAAATTTAGCAAGTTTGCCAGAGATATATTATCCTACTCGCCAGCTTCTTTGAGATACTGATTGATATGATAATTCGGGTTAACTTGACAAGAGTTCGAGCGCCTG